>JASJGS010000102.1:0-39661 GCA_033791445.1 Bacteroidales bacterium
TCACATCCACATCACATTGATAAAACTCTCTATACCGGCCCTTTTGAGGTCTGTCTGCTCTCCACACCGGTTGAATCTGATATCTTTTAAATGGAAATGTAATTTCATTTCGGTGCTGAACTACATATCTGGCAAAGGGCACTGTCAGGTCATATTTTAGACCTTTTTCTGAAATAATATTAGCCAGTTTTGATGAATCTATCACCCCTTCTTCACCTTTTGCAACTTTTGAAAAGAAATCACCTGAGTTCAAAATACGAAAGAGGAGTTTATCTCCTTCCTCTCCATATTTTCCTAAAAGAGTTCCCAGGTTTTCCATTGCAGGTGTTTCCAGTGGTTGGTATCCATATTTAATAAATACATCCTGAATGGTATTAAAGATGTAGTTACGCCGAAGCATCTCATCCGGGCCAAAATCACGCGTACCCTTGGGTATTGATGGTTTCTGAGCAGCCATTTACACTAATTGTTTGATAAAATATGTGTGTCAAAGATAGGAAAGATTATGTTGCAGTTTGATTATTGAATCTCAAAAGTAAGAGTAGCCCAATTTGATTCATAATCAATGCCCGGCTCATCACTCTTGACCATATCAATGGTTCTGATATACCATTGCCCATGTTCCGAAATCTGAATACTTACAACTCCTTTAGAATTAGATTTTAGTTTTATTTCATTATGCTGGTGATCACTCTGAGAATCATGGTGGTGATCATCCTGTTGGTAGCCAATATAAACCAGTTGATTTTTAAGAGGTTCCCCATCTTTCAATAGTCTCACATGTAAAGTTTCATTTTCATTTAATGTATATGGATTCTCAATTGGTATAAACTCAATTGGATAGTCAAGAGTTTTTGCAAAATTATTTGAACTTTTATTCCCTACCTGGAATATTGCTTTTACATGTTTAGCATATTTTTCCTTAGCAGGCTTATTTAACTCCTTGTTTTTCTTCCGGTCTTCCAAAACGTTTAAAACTCCATCATGTTCAAGATATTCATTAAATTCATCTCCTGTCAGCTCTATCATATTAAAATTTGTGGAAACCCCGGCCACATAAGTTCCTGGTTTACCTGTTTTAAATTTCAAACAGGTAATATTTTCTTTATCATACCAACTACTTTCATTTGGTTCAATTTTAAAATCCGGCCCTAACAGGGAAACATTCCTCATCCGTATTCGGTCAATTGAATTTTCACTATTTTCAAATGTTCCATTGTAAACAAACAGCTCAGACTGAGTATTTGGTTTTAGAAAATAGCTATCCAATTTGATAAACATGTCATGTGCAGAACTTATAATAAGTATACCAATCAGGATAAATATCTTTTTCATTTTGCTGAGTATTAAATATTTGGCTATGTGATTTTTTGAGGTAAGTCTTAAAACTTGAAATGCGAATTTATAGATTGGCTTTATAAACTTAACTTAAACAACTTTATTTGACCAGATTTAAAGACAATGGATAGCGAAATGCTTCTCCCTGGCCTGCCTTTACAGCGGCAATTATCACTAATATGAAGTTTAGAATTCCAAGCATTATTAAAAGAAATATTCCTACAACAATAAAAATCAGTGGAATACAAATCAAGTAATAAATTAGCATCGAAATTTGAAAATTCAGGGCCTCTTTCCCCTGATCATCGACAAAAGGCATTTCATCCTTTTTAACCAGCCAAATTATCATTGGAGCAATTATCTGTCCAAAGGGAATAAAGTGTACTAATCCTCCCAAATGACAAAGCATTGCCCAGGTTTTCTCGTCACTACTAGGCATCATGTTTTTATCTTTAATAAATATTTCTTCTTCATCCTCTTTATTTTGCTATCCGCTTGAAATCTGAATCCAGAAAGCCACCAGGTTTTTTCGCAGAGATAGTGTGTATTCCATAATAATACAGGTTACCATCCTGAATCCCAAAAATCATTTTAAATGACCAACCTTCTCTTTGAGACGTTTCAGGGCCCACACAATGTAGGAAATAAGCACTCTCATCATTAGAAACGATTGCTGATAATTCATCAGTGGTAACAATTTTAAAGTCATAAGGATAATACTTCATGATATCTTTTGGTTGCTGAACTTTGGGTGTCAGGTCTCCCTCCAGTAGATATAGAGTATTTGTTTTTATCTGAGACGAATTTTTGTTATAATACTTCAGTGGTTTCATGGCTGGAACATTTGGATTCTTCTTGAACTCCTCCACCCTGTTTTGTAAAAACTTTATCATAATCCCTAATTTATAGGAATAATTTTCATTCTCAACTCCGGTATATGATAATGGAATTGATCCAAATTCTGGCATTTCACTAATTGCAGAGACATCGGCCCCAAGCAACAGATTCAAAAAGGTGTAATTTACTCCATCCCTGTCTCTCTCAAAACGCGTCTGAGTCACCACGAGAAATGAATAGCTATTGTCTGTTTTTTTCTCATCAAACTCCTGTTCAGAAATAATTTCAAAAGGTGTAATTTTCCAGTACTTCCCAATTTCCTCCTTTATATAAACATTGTAAGAAGAAAACAGCCCTCCCTCTAATACAACCAGGGTTTTCGAATTGTAAAAAGCATCAATATCAGCCTCCGTGGGTAAAGGAGCCTGTGCAAAGAGAGTAATGCATATTGTACCAAATAAGAATGAAGCCAGGATTCTTTTCATTTTAGAGGGAGTTTAACAGGTTAAAGCTTAATAATAACATGACAATTTATAAAAATACAAAATTGCCAGGCCAATTCAAGAAATTTCTTTCGGTTTGGCTAAAGTTTCAAAGAAATGTGTAATTATTTTTAATAATCTGGGAGATTATTAAAGTAAAACTTAACAAAGGGCAAATATCAGAGATCTTATTTAGGGAAATAAACTGGATTTCTTTCATTAAATTTCCTAATATAAACAAACTTTAGTTGCTTTCTTTCTTTAGACTTTAGCAAAGAATACTCATCATGAAGCTCCGGATCTCTCATTAATGCAATTTCGAGGTTACCCGAGTTATAGTCCATTACTTTCCCTGTTTCAAAGTCAAGAATAAACTGTTTCATCTCAGTACGAGAATAGGTAGTAGCTCGCTGTGGGGAATAAAAATTATTATAATAATTGTAAGAATTATAACCATATGGATTGTATCGGTTATAATAAGGGTCTACATACCTAGTATCGGTAACAGTTACTGTTCCTACAAAGTGACATATCCCTCCCAATATAGTAATCCTGTTAAAATCTCCACCAATTTTTATATATAGAACCCCATTTCTTGAATAACCCCAAATATCCTCCAGTAATATTTCATTTCTTGTTGCATTATCGTCAAAGTAATACAAAACATCATTTTTTAAAACTTTATCAAAAAATTCAGGATCATGGTAATCTGCATTGGTAAGAATTTTATACTTAGGAAGAGGAGCATTTTGTTTCACTTGCTCAAAATTCATATAGATCCCATCAATAAATCGAAAATCATGTGTATACTTAACATTTTCTCGTTCATCTTCCTCTTGCCCAAAACCAGAAGTTGAAAAAGCTATAAAAAAGATTATAATAATATGCACAAATCGTTTCATATCCTACCCTCTCAATTAAAAAATATTATCAAATTTAAGAATTCCTTTTTTATTTCTATGAATTTGAATAAAATGACATTCTTTTGGTAAATAAACTATATCAAAAAATGTGCCTTTTTGAAAAGTATTTTATTTCATTGTAATCAGTTATGTTATTTTACTATTTTTATAATTCGATTTAGGGCCTGACATTTTAATTCACCAATAAAAGGGTAAAGTTCAGATTCATATGACTTCAAGTGAAAAAATATTACGCTATCTTTCCTTTAACCTACTGAATTTTAAACACAAGCAAACTACGGACAGGATTTTACTTATCCAATTTTTGTTGCTTTGCACCTTTGCTGGGGCATTAGTTTTTGGGATTTTGTCCTATTCTGCCCATAATACTTATTTTGCTGTATTAAACTCTGTAATCTTTTTTTTAGTAATAATTGATTTTTTTCTTTACCGGCAAACAAAATCGTTTTTATTATACTCAGTTTTCTCAATCGTATTAATGTATTCCTTTTTACTCATCAATTTCTTCTTTGATGGTTTTCAATTCCCAGCCGATATAATCTGGTTTAGTTTTGTTCCTGCTTTAACTATTTATGCCTTGGGTGCAAGAAGAGGAAGTCTTTTATCCGGATTATTATACATTGTTTTAATGGTCGGTTTGATTATTTATTACCGATTATATGGAGGATTACCTGTAACTGGAACTTCCATAATAATATTTTCAGTCTTCTATTTGTTTATTTTCCTTATTAGTTTGAGCTTTGAATTTGTATATCAACGCCTTCTTATTGACCTGAAAAGATCGAAAGAAAGTGAACTGTTTATTAAAAAATCGAAAGAAGATTTCATTTCAAGGCTATCGCATGAGATCAGAACTCCTCTGAATGATATGGTTGTCCTAAATAACCTTTTAGCCCAATCAAAGCTGAATGAAAATCAAAAAAGTATTGCAGAGACACTAATTGCTTCTACAACAAACCTTGTTAATATTGTTCAATCTATTTCTGAATCTTCCAGTTCTGAAGTTAGTTTTCAGCACAAAGCAAATACGCTTTTCAATCTAAAATCCACTATTGAAGGAACTATTGAGTTTTATTCAAAAAAAGATGTTGGAGAAATTACACTTTTATTAAATGAAGAAAAAGTTCCTATAGATGCAATTGGTAATCCAGTAATTCTAAAACAAATTATGCTTATTCTTATTGAAAGTATAATGAATGCTGATACCAAAGATGAAAAGTGTAAGATTAGTCTTAATGTTGAACTTGATAAGAAGTTTGATAATAGTTTCACCTACGTTTTTGATTTGAGAAGCAATAATATGGTCTTTGCTTCTACTGATCAAATAGAAACTATTCTAACAGCAAGTGAAAGTCCTGAAAAGACTGCCAGCCTGCAGCATGACCTCCTGGCTTTAAACATATTATTTGGGAAGAAACTAATAAATATGCTTCAGGGAAATCTGGAAATAAAAATAAATGGAGATTCAACCCAATTCCTTTTCACTACTGTATTTGGTATTCCTGGTGATACTGACCAGAGAAGTTACGAACATGCGAAAGTGCCTGAATTTGAGGCAGGAAAGCCTAAGTTAAAACTTAAAGATGCCAACCTGTTACTGGTTGAAGACAACGAGTTGAACCAAAAAATTCTTAAAATTGGATTAAAAGATTATTTCAGGAACATCGATGTTGCTTATAATGGAAAAGAAGCCCTGGATAAGTTTGGCACTTCAAAATATGATATTATCCTCATGGATATTCAGATGCAGGAAATGGACGGGATTACCGCCACAATGAAAATCCGGGAAATTGAAAAAAGCACCAATTCTCATGTTCCAATAATTGCCGTGACTGCCAATGCTTTGCTTGGCGACAGAGAAACCTGTATTTCAGCAGGGATGGATGATTACATGAGTAAACCTTTTCAGATTGATGACCTGATTGAAATGATGAAGAAATTAATTTAATATCTTTTGATTATTTTAAAGGTTGTATACCAACTATCTGGATATCGTCAACCTGTTCTAAATCCCCCATCCATACATCCAATGTTTCTTCCAGGAATCTTTTTTGTTCCAACATGGGCACCTTATGAACTGTTAATAATAGGTGCCTGAATCTTCTGTACATAAACTTCTTCCCTTTTGGGCCACCAAACTGATCTGCATACCCATCGCTAAAAAGATAGATCCTGTCTTCTTCTTCAACCTCAAGAAAATGATTGGTAAAGGGGTCTCCTAATTCATTTGCATTGAGACCGATTGAATATCTATCCCCCTTAATTTCCGTCAGTTTATTATCTCTAATCAGATACAAAGAACTAAACGCACCTGCAAACTCAAGTCTTTTTTCGATCTTATCGATCATGCACAAGCCAAGGTCCATTCCATCTTTAACTGTCATATCATCATCGCTTCTGCTAAAAGTAGCCTCTACACCTTTGTTTAGGATGTTAAGGATCTCTGCTGGCTCAAAAACTTCCTGATCATTTATTATTTTGTCTAGGATCTCAAACCCTACCATTGACATCAGTGCTCCAGGAACCCCATGTCCGGTACAATCGGCCGAAACTACAAATACTTTTCCCGCTTTCTCTGTTACCCAATAAAAGTCCCCACTAACAATATCTTTAGGTTTTAAGATTACGAATGATTCCGGAAAAAGTCTTTTAAAAAAATAAGCTGAGGGAAGCATTGCTTCCTGAATTTTTTGTGCATACCGAATACTATCTGTAATATTCTTGTTTTTTATTGCTAATTCTTCGCGCTGTCTGGCAATTTTTTTGGCTGCTACCTCTTTTTCTTTCAGTACCTGATTTGCCATCCGAAGATTATGGGTCCAATACCGAATACCCAGATATACAGTGATAATGATACCAACAATGTATAGGAGATAAGCCAGTTTAGTACTTTGAATGGGAGTAGACACCTTTATTTCAAGACTCACTTCCTTATCTGACCAATATTCATCGTTATTACTTCCACGAATTTTAAAAGTATAAGGCCCCCTTTTCAAATTCGAATAAATAACATTTCCAGGGTTTGATCCCTTTTTCCACTCGCTATCAAACCCTTCAAGTTTGTATTCAGAAATATTATTTGATGGGTTAGTAAACTCCAATATTGAATATTTAATAAATATTGAGTTTGAACGTCCCGTCTTTAAGTTTAATGCTTCCCCGCTAACAGGTATATCTTTCCAACCAGTTGATGACAGGTATTGAAAATCAGTTATAGCTATTTGTGGAGGATAAGTATTGGTTTCAATATCATCCGGGAAAAAAGAATTAAACCCGTTATAGCCTCCAAAAAATATTTCACCCATATCAGATTTAAACCAGGCATTCTGTGCAAATTCATTTCCCTGCAAACCATCATATTTATTGTAAATTCGATAATCAGATAATTCAGGTGAAAATTTAATAACTCCAGCACTTGAACTCATCCACAAATTCCCATACGAGTCATCCGTTATCGCAAATATATTTACCTCGGGGAAATCAAAATCATCAGAAATCATTTTAATTGATTCAGAAAGCGTATCAATGTATCCAAGACCTTCCTGCGTACCAATCCACAAATTTTCTAATTGATCTGACTGTATAAATAAAACCGGACGATTTTGAATCTTTCCATGGTTTACTCTATGGATTTTTTTTCTTTTTTGGGTAGCAGGATCTATCAATTCGATGCCAGTTTGGGATCCCACCCAATACCTGTTCATTTTATCGACAAGAAAAGAATATACCCTATTTTCTGTAAGCTGTTGAAACACAATCCCTGATTTTCCAGTGGCATTATCATTAAGATACCCTAAGTCAGTAGAAATAAGCCCCTGGTTTGTTCCAAAAAGCATATTCCCTTTGTGATCCTGACCTACCTGATGAACGGCCAAATTCATTAGCAACTTCGATTCACCGGAATCTGAAGGGATATCCAAATCTTCAAATCGACTTAAACTAGGGTTTAGATATATTACACCAGTTTGGGTTCCAATCCATAGTTTTTTATCGCTATCCTCAAAAATACTTAGAATATGGTCATTACTAATCATAGTAATCTCCGAGCTACTTGTGGTGCTGAATTTTTTAATCTTCCTTCTATCAGGTGAAAACTGAAAAAGTCCGTTACCCAGTGTTCCAACCCACAAATTACCTTTATAATCAATTTGAAAGGCAGAAACATTTTTGATATTCAGCTCTAATGGCAGGTTGATATTATCACTGTATAATTTGAAATTTCCGGGTTTCAAATCCAGTTTTACCATGCCATGCCAGGTTCCCAACCAAAATATCTCCGACCCATCTTCAATGATTGCCGTAACTGGGACTCCCCTGCCAACTTTAGAAATATAGGAGTTCAATCCTCTATGAGGAATAAATTCCCCTTCATCTTTTACGAAAAACCCATAATCCGTGCTAAGCCAAATACGCCCCGATTTATCCTCAAATATCAGGCTTGAACCACTCCCAGTAGAAGCTAGATAATCATTAGGATATATTTTTATTTCAGCACCCAGATGAGGTTTAAACTGATAAACTTCAATTCCCGTGGATGCCCATATATTACCATTTCTATCAATAATCGAAGATTTAATTTCCCTTCCAGGCTTTAATGGTAATTCAAATGAGCTCAATTGCACTTCTGAAGAATCTTTCCCACCAATAACTATGTATTTGAAGGAATTATTGGTATGAAACCACAACTGTGATCCGGATTTTAATAATTGAACACTTGATTGTGGATTACTTTGAATTCCAAACACATCTTTTCCACGTCGAATCTGGGTTATTTTACCGTTTCGAGTATCCAATAGATCTAATGAGTTTCGTGTAGCAACCCAAAGCTTATTGCCTTCATCAGGAAGCATATCGAGAATAAATTTCAGACCGGTAACTCCAAAAACAGGATCGTCGAAATAATAATTATTAAAATTACCAGTCCCTTTCTGAAAGCAGCTCAAACCATTGGCAGTACCAATCCACAATTTTCCTTCATGATCAATTTTCAAAGCAGAAATATAATTATCAGGAAGTGAAAGAGAGTCATCTGGATCATGGCGATAGATTTTGAATTCAATCCCATCGAATCGATTCAGCCCATCTTCTGTCCCAATCCATATAAATCCATCAGGATCCTGGACCAGAGCAGTTATCACAGATTGCGACAAACCTTCCAATGGTGTGTAAACTGCAATCTCCCTACTGGGAACTGCTTCCTCAGCATACACCTGATTGTGGACAAAAAAAGTCCCTAAAATCAGTAATATCTGAAGAATCCATTTCATAAGGGCAATATTAATCAATTAAATGGTGCATTAATCCATATTCTTCACTTTGGCTCCACCTGCCTTTACCAAAGTTTTATATTTAAGTGATGGAGATGATATAAATTCACCCAAAGCCAAGGAACTCCATATTTCATCAATCTTTGCAATGGTCTCGTCACTTGAGACAATTATATTTGGCCAGTCTCTCTCAAAATTGCCTTGCTGTTTCAGTTTTCTTGTACCATCTATTACCAGATGTGTTCTTTGTTCATCCTGGGAATTTGAAATAATCCAACAGTCTCTAGAAGGATCAATATTGTTGGCAACGATCCAGGTAAGCATCTGTATATCGAAGACATCTACCTCACCATCTACAAAAACCAGGAGTTTTGAGATGTTTAGTTCAGACTGATTAATGATTCTACCTGCCAGGTTCTTAACCTGTGAAGAATTTGACTTTTTCATTGATATTACCTGAATATCAACACCTTTCTCCGGCAATTCAGAATTAATTGCAACCAGGTCTTTGTACTTATCATGAAGGACATCAATTCCAGTCTGAGAAATCATGCTAATGGATGAATTTGAGCCAAAGCCCTCTTCAGGAAACTTAGTGGTGGCATCAATTCCCATTTTTCCTCCAAATCCTAACTTAGCTGATGCATGATCCAATACATCGAGGGGACCCTTACTAAAAAACACATCCCTATCAGGTGAAAAATTACTCAATATATGTTGAGCAAGCGAATTGTAATCGGTCAGATCAATATTGCCGTCAACCACAATTAAAATTTTATTAAGCATCATCTGGCCTGCTCCCCATAAAGCATTCATAACCTTAAGTGCCTGGCCTGCATAATCTTTTTTAATTTTTACGATAGTTAAATTATGCGCTACGCCGGCAAAAGGTAGTTCCATGTCAACCAGTTCAGGAATAACTGATAATTGAAGCGGTGTAATAAATATCCGTTCAGTGGCTTTAGCAAGATATGCATCCTCCTGAGGAGGTATTCCAACTATGGTTGCAGGATAAATAGCATCCTTTCTATGGGTAATGCAGGTAACATGAAACTTTGGGTACAAATCTGCCAGGGAGTAATAACCGGTATGATCTCCAAAAGGACCTTCCATAACCATCTCTTCACCAGGATCAACATACCCCTCAATTATTATATCCGCATCGTTGGGAACTTCCAGGTCCTGAGTAATACATTTGACCAGCTCGACTTTCCGTTTTCTAATAAATCCGGCAAGCATATACTCATCCATATTATCAGGGAGTGGAGCTGTTGCACAATATGTGTATACCAGATCACCACCAATTGCCACTGCAACAGGCATCTTCCTTCCCGCTTCCTTATATTCATTATAGTGACGAGCACCTACCTTGTGCTTATGCCAGTGCATCCCCGTAGTTTTATTATCAAAGACCTGCATCCGATACATCCCAATATTCCGGATTCCAGTACCTGGATCTTTGGTATGAACCAGAGGAAAAGTAATAAACCTACCTCCATCTTCCGGCCAACATTTTAAAATAGGGAACTTTGAAAGGTCCGGCTCATCCATAATTATTTCCTGGCAGGCCCCTGTTCCTTGTTTCACCTTTGGCATCCAGGAAGAAATTTTATTCAACAGAGGCAAGGTCATTAACCTATCCTTGAGATTATCCTTTGGTGAAGATAGGTCAAGTAATAGTTGTTTAATTTCATCCCCTATATCATCGAGATGAGACACCCCCAAAACAAGGCAAATTCGTTTTAAAGATCCCATTGAATTTATCAAAAGAGGAAAATCTGTTCCATTATTTTCAAAAAGTAATGCTTGGCCACCATCCGTTGATTTTGAAATACGATCAGTAATCTCCGCAATTTCAAGGACAGGATTTACCTTTTCCTGAATTCTATGAAGTTCACCACTTGATTCCAACTCACTTATAAAATCCCTAAGTCCCCTGACTGCCATATGCTTTATACTCTATTGTTTCCATTTATCATCAATTTTCTAAGATACAGAATTTATTTAATGTTGTAAATATCGTTATCCTGCTTGTATTATTTACATCATCAAATGGAAAACATGTATTCAATTCACTTTTTGAAGTATGAAATAAATCGTAACTTAGTTTCCCACTTGGGTAAAGATGCATAACTTTCAAACTTCTTTTTTGCCTTTAGTAAAGGGTGAGAATATTTTGATAACTAAAATTCAAATTCCATGAACTCGGAATTAACCAGATTTAAAAAAGCTATTTCTGCCTATAAGAATGATAAAGGACCAATTTTTACACAGAAGGAAGCCATTGAAATTCTTATTATGGGAGAAAAGGTAATTGGTTTAGAAAAACCTGAAGTAATTTCTCAAAAAGACTGGCATTTATTCCTGAAAGTAACAGGGAGAAGTTCCTATCTGAAAAAGCTTCCTGATCATGTGCATTGCTTACGTTGGGCTGAACTCGTCTTAAGAGCTATCCAAATATCTGACTATACACTAAGGGATCTCTTTCAACAAAGACTTGAAGAATTCCGTAACGAAATCCTATTCCAGGATATGTCATCTTCTACAGTTAGCCAATTAACATATGAGCAGGTCAACCGTCATGTAAGAGAAATAGCAGCTGTATTCTATTCTACCGTCAAAGTAAAACCTCGTGTAGCTATTTATTGTGATAATAGCATCGAATCAGCCAGTTGTGACCTTGCATGTTTGTTTTATGACATATTCGACTCTCCACTTAATACTCATTTCAACCTGGAAATTATAGAACCAATCTTCAAACTGCTTGAGATCAATATAGTGGTTACAGATACAGCCCAACGGTTGTCATTACTTGAAAAGCTGAGAGAAAGGAGCGGATTATCTTTTACCATTTTTGTTACTGATTCAAATCTTATATTAAAAAAATCAACAGATTCATTTCTTGGAGAAAATTGCAAGAGCTTAAGTGAGGAAAATATTGAAAGAATCCTGGATAAAAGGGAGAAAGCTGATATTAGAAACGTGGCTACAACAATGTTCACTTCTGGAAGTACCGGTCTGCCAAAAGGTGTTTCTTTCTCCATTTATAATTTAGTATCCAAAAGATTTGCGAGATCTGCAGCTTTACCAGAAATAGGTGGCAATGAAGTGATGTTGTGTTACCTTCCTCTTTTTCATACATTTGGCCGTTATCTAGAATTACTTGGAACAATATATTGGGGAGGCAAATATGTATTTGTTGGGAATCCTTCAAAAGAAACGCTTCTATCACTTTTCCCAAAGGTTAACCCCAGCATTTTTATAAGCATACCATTGCGATGGGCTCAATTACATGAGGAAGCCTTGGAGCAAATGAAAAAAATAGCAGACATCAAAGACTCTACGAAGATTATTAGAAAAGTAGTTGGTAAAAAACTAAAATGGGGTCTCTCTGCTGCTGGATACCTCGATCCAAAAACCTTTAGATTTTTCCAGGACAATGGCATTGCTCTATGTAGTGGATTTGGAATGACAGAAGCAACCGGAGGAATAACCATGACACCTCCAGGGGAATATTTTGATGATTCTACCGGTATTCCATTACCAGGAGTAAAAACAAACTTCTCAGAAATAGGGGAACTTGAGATTTCCGGGCATTATATAGCCAGATATCTGGAAGATAAAGGTCCGGGAGACCTTATTCCCTTCCCTGGCGAGGAAAAAGTGGATTACTTTCTACCAACTGGCGATATTTTTAAGATTTCCCCAAATGGTCATTATTCTATTGTTGACCGGGTAAAGGATATTTATAAGAACAACAAGGGGCAGACTATAGCCCCAAGAATGGTTGAACAGAAATTTACAGGAGTTCCGGGAATAAAGACTACTTTTTTAGTTGGTGATGCAAAACCCTATAACACGTTGCTAATTGTACCCGATCCGGAGGATCCGGTATTAAAAGCCTCACCAGGTGAGGAAATTCAATCTGAATATTTCCACCAAATTGTTACAGCAGCAAATAAGGACCTCGCACCATTTGAAAGGGTGATTAACTTCATTCTCCTTGATAGAAACTTTGACCTGGCCAAGGGAGAACTAACTCCAAAAGGATCTTTCAACAGGAAAGCCATTGAGAAGAACTTCAAAGGTGAAATTCAGGAACTTTATAAGAGTAACTTCATCGACCTGAAAAGGAAGGGTCTGAAAGTCCGAATCCCCAGGTGGTTTTATCGTGATCTTGGAATCCTGGAAGATGATATCAAATTCACCTCCGAGGGATTAGTAAATAAAGTAAATCATTCCACCTTAACATTACAAAAAGGAGTGAAACAAGATCTTGTTCTGATTGGTGACCTCCAATATTTAATAAAAGATGAATTTGTTGATCTTGGCTTATTTACTCTCCAACCAAGGTTATGGATTGGAAATCCTAATCTGATAGAATTTTGTCCTTGCAAGGAAGGCTGGGATATTTTATTAAAAAACGTTTCAGCCCAGGTATTTCTAAATCCTGAACCTGTAAGAGAATATCATCATAATAAATTCCCCATTTTAGATTTTATTCGTGACCAGAAGCTAAACCTTATTAATAATTTAATTTGTTGTGCTCTATTCTCAGAACCTGGCACCGCCCTATCGTGTACCAGGCAGATTGGTAGAGTATTTGGAGATTACGATGAGAAAATTGCCGTGGTTATCAGGAGGCGATTGGAAGCCCTTTCAGGTCACCCAGATGAAAAAATCAGGGCTCAGGCATACCAAACCCTGCTACTTAATGATCCTCATCATGATTACAGCAAGCTATTTCCCACTTTTATTCAATCAGGATTATCATTTCTAACTGAAAAGTCAATAAAAGAAATCGCCAGTCGAGAAATTGGTAAGCACAAACTGGAATCCTTGCGGCAACGACTCTTTACTTATCGCAAACAACTGAGCTGGCCAGCAGATGAAGCTACTCAGAAACAATTCAAATACCTTTTGAAGCTGCTTTATAACTTTGCCATGGAGAACCTTGACTATTACCTTCCCATCCGGGCTGAGTTAGCAAGCTGGATTCTGCATAAGGCAGACCCTGTTTTGGCACATACAGCAAAAAAATACTTTATAGAACTTAATAAGTACTTTGAGGCAAAATCATTGGGTAATTATGAAATATTGGAAGAGTCGGAATGGGATAAAAAACTATATTTTGATCCAGGTATCATTATAGAGGAGATAGAAAATATTAAAAACATCCTCATTGGTACTTTTTTCCTTCAACAATCCATAAAGCTTGCCTACAATGAAGATAACTTTGACCTTTCCATGGTTCCTGAAAATGAAATATGGATTTCAAAATTGCCTTCCTACTACTATTATCGAAAATACAGATTCAGCATAAATACTAAAGCAGGAAAACATTTTGACCTTTGCCTCATGCTCAATGACAGGCTTAAGGATCCTTATGGAATGGAGACCATATACCTTTGGGCAGCTATTTCCGGTCACCCATATGGTAGCTTAAGTTTGCCAGCTCTTGGCTGCTCACAACCCCGAATGGGTGCAATGTCCTCTATTTTTATAAGTGAATTAACCGCTTGGGACAAGATCAGAGAATATGCAGGACTTCATTATTCACTCGGATATGTGAATAAACCAAATGCATGGAGAAAACTGATAATTAGGGCTATTAAAGTATATTTCTCCATTTGGGAACAAAGTAATTACCAGATAGTACCCGGACTGATTTCTCCAGATAATGTTGTTGTTCCAGAGCTAGATTACCTTGAAACAGCAACTATCCAGTCGCTGGCTGGATGGCAACCATATGAGTCCACCCTATCTTTGATTAAGCCTTTAATCAAAAATTTTTACGATAAAACCATAACACATTACCCATGGTGTAAAAAACAACTTGACATTGACTGGATTTTTGATGCTTGTATTGAGGCTGTCGGAAGTGAAAAAGCAAACAACTTTTTCGAAGATCTGCTAAAAGATTTAAAAAAGGTTCCTTTATTATCTTGTGATGGGATGAGGTTGATTGATGACCTTAAAAAATATATTTCAAGAAGTAAGAATAGGTATTATTTACCCATAGCTGTTTTCAATGCAATTGATCAATACAGGGAATGGGAAGAAATAAATAAAGGAGCGACACCTTCAGCCAAGGAACAAATGATGTTTGAACTTTCAAGTTTATTCAGACTTTATAAATATCCTGAGATCGTTCGGTATACTTTTTATCGTCATACCTATTTCAATTCAATGAATAGAGCTGTTAAAAAAGCATTTGACACCCTGCTCGAGAAAATGAACAAGGATATTTCCACACCTGCTTTCCAGCTTTCAGAACTATCTGATCTTCAATCAACATTGACAGATGAGCTTGATCGGCTTATATTTAGCAGAATGGTATTCTCCCGAATGCAGAGTTATCAGAAAATTGACTTATTAAAAATTGGAGAGGATAAAACAGAACATATTGTTGTTACTACTGAACTTACAGATAAGAATGATATAAAATATTCTGTTCGTGAACCAATCGATCCGTCAGAAATTGGGCAGTTATATCGCTTGTTTTTTGAGGAAAATTACCCGAAAACCATATCAGAAATGGATAAACACTTAATTGTTCTTGACATTCAGGGTAGGGTAATAGGTGGATTGTGTTATATCCCACTCGAAAATGATATTGTACTGTTAGACGGTGCCGCAGTAACTACTCCTTTAAAAGGTCGAGGAATTGGTAGTGCCATGATAGAAGATTTTAGCGCACGAATGGCTGAGTTAGGAACAAAGGTTATAAAAGCTCATTTTTTGCATGGAAGCTTTTACCTAAAGCTCAACTTTAAAGTAGATAAAAAATGGGGAGCACTTGTTAAGTTTATAAAGTAAATCCACTACCTCTTTTTAATAATCATAAAAAAAGCTGCCATAAATGGCAGCTTTTCATTCTATTAAATAATTCTTACTATTATGATTTTTTTGCAATCTCTTCGAGCATGGCTGTTGTTAATGATTTGGGTCTTTCGATTGGATAGCCTAGTGCTCGGTCCCAAATTATATTAGCTGTTACACCTATGGCTCTCCCAATTGAGAATAAGACTGTATAATAGTCGTATTCTGTAAGTCCGTAGTGCCATTGAATTACTCCAGATTGTGCATCCACATTAGGCCATGGGTTTTTAGCTTTGCCCTGCTCCCTGAGTATGTCAGGTACAACTTCGTAAAGTGTACTTACATATTCAAAAATTGGATCCCCTGGAAGATGTTTCAGGCAGAATTCACGCTGAGCAGTATATCTTGGATCCGTTTTTCTTAATACGGCATGTCCATATCCAGGTATTACCTGGCCTGAATTCAAAGTATCCCAAACAAACTTGGTCATCTCCTCTTTTGTAGGAGTTTTACCACCCATTTTATCCATAACGCCCTGTATCCATCTGAGAACTTCCTGGTTCGCCAAGCCATGTAATGGGCCAGCTAGTCCATTTACCATAGAGGATATGGAGTAATATATATCTGATAATGCACTAGATACAAGATGCCCTGTATGGGCGCTGACATTGCCACTTTCATGATCGCTATGAAGTATAAAATATAGTCTTGACATATCATCGTATGGCTTATCAATTCCCATCATGTGGGCAAAGTTTGCTCCCATGTCAAGATCGGGATTAGAAGGAATAATATTTCCATTTTTATACTTCTTCCTATAGATGTAAGCACCTATTTCAGGAAGCCTGGCTAAAAGGTTCATGGAATCTTCATAAGTGGGTTCCCAGTATACCATCTTACTCATTCCTGCATTGTACATTTTTACGAACTCTGATTCTTTCTGCATTGAAACAATAGCAGCAGATAACATTACCATTGGATGTGTGTCATCTGGCATAGCATTAATAACATCAAATACATACCTGGGAACTTCTTTCCTAGATTTGAATTCCTCTGCCATAGCCTTCACATCATCTTGAGTAGGTAAGTCTCCGGTTAATAACAGGTAAATAAAACCTTCAACACATGGAACCTCACCTCCGGCAACAGGCTTAGGTAGTAACTCCAATACCTCCGGTATCGTATACCCTCTAAACCGAATACCTTCGAATGGATCAAGATAAGATATGTCCGTAACAAGACATTTTACACCGCGCAGTCCACCAATAGCCTGCGCCATTTTAACCTCACCAATTGTTACATCCCCATATTCTTTTAGTAACTTTACTGTACGTGGTCTCCAGCCCTCAATTTTTTCTCTTAATACATTTTTAAGATTAGACATTTTTAATAATTTTAGAATGATTAGTATTTAAAATTTGATTCTTTAAATAAATTAGATACTAAATTTATTAAAAAAACGAATGACTTTTGTAATAATCTCATGTGTTATACAATAGGTTTTTGGATACTTAAAGGAAAAATAGAAAAAAATAATCAGTATAATTCTATCTTTCTTGAACTTAGCTTCACTTTTATTTCCCCATGTATATTTTAAAATATCTTAAAATAATTGAATCGCTATCTGGCTGGTTTTAGCAACTAATCATGAGTTTCATAATTTTTTTATAAAAAAAGGGGTAAAGCTAAGCTTCACCCCTTTGAATTTGAGTTTTTACGCTCTATTTTTCTTCTGATTCTTCATCCTTTTTATCTTTTTCTCCTTCCTCCCCTTTTTCAACTTTTTCAGAAGGTTCTTCTTTCTTTGAATCAGCTTTCGCAGCCTCATCCGCCTGTGCTTCCGGCTTTTCTTCCGTAGTATCAGTAGTTTTAGTATCAGCCGCAGCTTCCTTTTTAGGTGCGTCTTCAGCCTTTGGAGTCTCAGCTACTGGTTTTTCCTCAGTTTTTACTGATTCTGCAGCTACTTTCTTCTCTCCAGCTTCTGCTGTAACAGGAGCATCTGTTTTTTTCTTAGCTCTCCTTCTACGGGTTGGTTTATCTTTAGCAGCATCTTTTGACTGTAACATATTTTCGTTATAGTCAACTAACTCAATAATGCACATATCTGCATTGTCACCCAACCGGTTCCCTGTTTTAAGAATTCTTGTATACCCTCCAGGACGATCCGCAATTTTGATTGATACTTCCCTGAACAATTCATTTACAGCAAACTTATCTTTAAGATAACTAAATACAACGCGTCTTGAATGTGTAGAGTCATCTTTTGATTTAGTGATCAATGGCTCTACATACATCCTCAGTGCTTTTGCTTTGGCTGTAGTTGTTTTAATTCTCTTATGTAATATTAGGGATGAGGCCATATTGGCCAGCATGGCTTTCCTATGTGAACTCGTTCTCCCTAAATGATTAAATTCTTTTCTATGTCGCATTACTCGAACTCTCTTACCTGTTTAACACTAATTTATTCCTTATCCAACTTGTACTTACTAATATCCATTCCAAAAGTCAGGCCCATTGTTGTAAGAAGATCATCCAATTCGGTTAATGATTTCTTACCGAAATTCCGGAACTTCAACAAATCTGTTTTATTGAATTTAACCAAATCTCCAAGAGTATCAACCTCTGCTGCTTTAAGACAGTTCAAAGCACGCACAGATAGATCAAGATCCATAAGCTGAGACTTCAATAACTGCCTCATGTGAAGCACTTCCTCATCAAATTCCTCATTTGCAAACTTGTCTTCTGTATCGAGAGTTATTTTCTCATCAGAGAAAAGCATGAAATGGTATATAAGTATTTTTGCTGCTTCTTTCAAGGCATCTTTCGGATGAATTGAACCATCTGTAATGATTTCAAGCACCAACTTCTCATAATCGGTTTTTTGCTCTACCCTAAAATTCTCAACATTAAACTTGACATTTTTTATGGGCGTAAAAATTGCATCCATTGTAACCAATCCAAAAGGTGTTTCTTCCGGCTGATTCTCTTCAGCTGGAACATAACCTCTACCCTTCATGATATTGATTTCAATCTGCAATTTCACATCCGGTTCCAGATTACAGATTACCAGGTCAGGATTTAGAACTTCAAAACTATTTAGAAACTTATTCATGTCTCCAGCTTTGAACTCATTCTGACCAGTAAGGCTAACAATTATCTTCTCACTATCAACATCATCAATAAGTTTCTTAAACCGAACCTGTTTCAGGTTCAGAACTATGTCAGTTACGTCTTCAATAACTCCTTTGATGGTTGAAAACTCATGCGAGACACCTTCAATACGTATTGAATAGATTGCATATCCTTCGAGGGAATTTAATAAAATCCTTCGTAATGCATTTCCTACAGTAATACCATATCCGGGCTCCAGTGGTCTAAACTCGAATTTACCATGGTTATTATCTGCTTCGACCATGATAACCTTGTCAGGCTTTTGAAATGATAAAATTGCCATAAAATTTTATTTTGAATATAATTCAACTATTAACTGTTCCTGGATATTTTCAGGAATCTCATCTCTTTCCGGTACATTAAGAAATTTCCCGGTCATCTTCTCATTATCCCATTCAAGCCATGAATAGTTTGTATGTCTCATTGTAGTAAGTGAATCAGCAATAACCTCCAATGATTTTGACTTTTCACGCACTCCTACTAAATCTCCAGGTCGAAGAGCATATGAAGGTATATTTACTAAACTTCCGTTCACTGTAATGTGACGATGTGAAACCAATTGCCTACCACCATCACGTGTTGGTGCAATACCCATACGATACACTACATTATCCAGTCTTGATTCGAGAAGCTGAAGAAGTACCTCACCGGTAATCCCTTTACTACGTGATGCCTTTTCAAACAAATTTAGAAATTGTTTTTCCAGCATACCATAGGTATATTTTGCTTTTTGTTTCTCTTTAAGCTGAACACCATATTCAGATTGTTTTCTTCTCCTTTTACTTGCACCATGCTGACCAGGCAGGTAATTTTTCCTCTCAAAACTCTTATCCGGTCCGTAAATCGGATCTCCGAATTTCCTAGCAATTTTTGTTTTTGGTCCTGAATATCTCGCCATTTATTATATATATTATTTGAATGTAAATCAAATTAAAAATTTGTCAGACACGTCTTCTTTTTGGAGGTCTGCAACCATTGTGGGGCATTGGTGTAACATCTACGATTTCAGACACTTCAATACCACTGGCATGAATATTTCTAATTGCAGATTCCCTTCCATTTCCCGGGCCTTTAACATATACTTTCACTTTTCTAAGACCTAAGTCAAAAGCAACTTTTGAACAATCCATAGCTGCTTGTTGAGCTGCGTAAGGAGTATTTTTCTTAGATCCTCTAAAACCCATTTTACCTGCAGAAGACCAACTAATTACCTGGCCTCCATTGTTTGTAAGGGTAATAATAATGTTATTAAATGAAGCATGTATATGAGCCTGACCTACCGGTTCAACCCTAACCACTTTCTTTCTTGATCCAGTCTTTTTAGCCATAATTAACTAATTTATTTAGTTGCTTTCTTTTTGTTAGCAACAGTTTTTCTTCTTCCTTTCCTGGTACGAGCATTGTTTTTGGTGCTCTGCCCCCTTACAGGTAGGCCAATACGATGGCGGATACCTCTGTAAGATCCAATATCCATAAGCCTTTTTATGTTCATCTGAACATCAGACCGAAGTTCACCTTCCAGCTTATAGTTTTCATTCAGGATTGTCCTGATCTTAGCCAGATGGTCATCTGTCCAGTCTTTCACTTTGATATTAATATCAATGCCGGCTTCTTCCAGAATTTTTATTGCAGAGCTTCTGCCAATTCCGAAAATATAGGTTAAACCTATCTCGCCTCTTTTATTTTTTGGTAAATCAACACCAACAATTCTAGCCATAAAATGAACTATTAAATGTAATATTAAACACTATCCCTGACGTTGCTTGAACCTGGGATTTTTCTTATTAATTACGTATAACCGACCTTTTCTTCTTACAATTTTGCAATCAGAAGAGCGTTTTTTTATTGAAGCTCGTACCTTCATTTCTCCTTATTTTATTTATATCTAAATGTTATTCTTCCTTTTGTCAAGTCGTATGGAGACATTTCCACTTTTACCTTATCCCCAGGAAGGATTTTTATATAATGCATTCTCATTTTGCCTGAAATATGAGCTGTAATAATATGTCCATTTTCGAGCTCAACCCTAAACATCGCATTTGACAATGCCTCTATAATGGTTCCATCCTGTTCTATTGAAGGTTGTTTTGCCATATTAACTATTTATATTACTTATTACCTGATCAATATAATCAAAAGTTGACAACACATCTGCTTTTCCTTTCCTTATAACTACTGCAAATTCAAAATGTGCAGATGGCATTTTGTCAAGAGTTCCTATTGTCCAACCATCCCTATCCTGAAGAATCTCTTTACTCCCCATGTTTATCATCGGTTCAATACATAAAACCAATCCATCAGGCAATTTTGGTCCCTTCCCACGCTTTCCATAATTAGGAACTTCTGGTGCTTCATGAAGGTTTGATCCTAAACCATGCCCTACCATCTCTCTCACCAC
Organism: Bacteroidales bacterium; assembly: GCA_033791445.1. Lineage (GTDB taxonomy): Bacteria > Bacteroidota > Bacteroidia > Bacteroidales > VadinHA17 > JANTGF01. The sequence goes on from JASJGS010000102.1 coordinate 21,239, forward strand.
TGAAAAACCGTTATCCTCTGCATGCTTTTGTACAGAATAGCCAATATCTCCCAACCGCTTTCCTACAATAGCATTAATAACACCTTCCCAAAGAGCTTCCCTGGTTACCTTTAAAAGTTGCTTTACCTTGGGATCCACTTCTCCAACTTCAAAAGTAAAAGCCGTGTCTCCGTAATAACCATCTTTTTTTACTCCACAATCAACCGAAACAATATCTCCTTCTTTCAGTTGATATGACGAAGGAATACCATGAACAACCTGACTGTTTACTGAGGTGCAAAGCGTATTTGGAAAACCATGATACCCTTTAAACCCCGGAACCGCATCATTATCACGAATATACTCTTCTGCCCTCTTGTCCAACTCAAGAGTTGAAACTCCAGGCTTTAGAAGTTTCGCAACCTCTGCCAGCGTTTTGGAAACCAACAAATTGTTATGCCTAAGCACTTCAATTTCTTCCTCCGTTTTTATCCTTAACATCAAAGAACTATTCACTAATTAAATTGCTGAGCCACCAGATCTACCCTTGATCCTACCTGATTTCATCAGGCCATCATAATGCCTCATAAGAAGCTGACTTTCAATCTGCTGTAAAGTATCAAGTATTACCCCAACAAGAATTAACAGGCTTGTCCCTCCATAAAACTGGGCAAACTGACCTGAAATTCCAACATTTACAGCAAGTGTTGGTAAAGCAGCTACCAATGCAAGAAAAATTGAGCCCGGTAAGGTGATTCTTGACATCACTGAATCGAGAAACTCTGCTGTTTTCCTGCCTGGCTTAATTCCTGGTATAAAACCTCCGTTTTTCTTCAGGTCGTCAGCCATTTGGTTTGGATTAATGGTAATAGCTGTATAGAAATATGTAAATACTATTATCATTAAGGCCATTACCAGATTATACCATAAACCGTACATATTTGAAAATGCAACAGCAAGTCCGGAAGTATTATCGGTTGTATAGCCAATAAGCATGATAGGTAACATCATAATCGCCTGTGCAAAAATGATAGGCATAACACCAGCGGCATTCACCTTTAAAGGTATATACTGCCTGACACCACCATACTGCTTATTCCCAATTATTCTTTTTGCATATTGCACAGGTACCCTCCGGGTTCCCTGCACTAGCAATATTGTTCCAACTATAACTACAAACAAGAAGATTATTTCTGCCAGGAAAGCTACCAATCCACCTGATCCATCAAGACGACTACCAAATTCTGCCACTGTTGCAAATGGTAAACGGGCAATAATACCGATCATAATAATCAGTGATATCCCATTTCCAATACCCTTATCGGTTATTCTTTCCCCAAGCCACATCACAAACATGGTTCCGGTTGTAAGAATAATCACAGAGGTAACCTGGAAAAACACTCCTTTAACAATAAAAGCGGATTCCGGTAACAGATTATGTAAGTTTGCCAGATAACTAGGTGCCTGTAAAAGAAGAATTCCTACTGTAAGATAACGAGTAATCTGGTTAATTTTTCGTCTTCCACTTTCACCCTCACGTTGAAGTCGTTGGAAATACGGTATGGCAATTCCCAACAACTGAACTACAATAGATGCAGAAATATAGGGCATAATACCCAGAGCAAAAATTGATGCACTTGAAAAGGCTCCACCTGAAAACATATCAAGCAATCCCATAATACCCTGAGAAGTCTGCTCTTTAAGATTACCCAATTGTGCCGGATCGATTCCCGGAAGAGTAACATACTTACCCAGGCGGTAAACCATAATCATACCCAGAGTAAAGAGGATCCTATTTCTAAGATCTTCAATTTTAAATATATTCTTTATTGTCTCTATAAAGCCTTTCATTCACTTAAATTTTTTCAGCAGTACCCTGGGCAGCTTCAATGGCATTTTTAGCTGTTTCAGAGAATGCATGCGCTTTTACGTTTAACTTAGCTTTCAATTCGCCAACACCTAATATTTTAATCAGGGTGCTTTTGGATACTAAGCCTGCACCAAATAAAACCTTTGGTGTAATATCAGTGACACCAGTTTTATCAGTCAGTTTCTGTAAAGTTCCTATGTTAACTCCTTTATATTCCTTACGGTTAATATTTTTAAACCCAAATTTAGGTACACGACGTTGAAGTGGCATCTGACCTCCTTCAAATCCAACCTTGCGGGAATATCCAGAACGAGATTTCTGACCTTTATGCCCTTTTGTTGAGGTACCACCTTTTCCGGATCCCTGTCCGCGTCCAAGTCGTCTTTCTTTATGTGTTGAACCTTTTGCAGGTTTAAGATTACTTAAGTCCATTTTATCCGTCTTTTCTAATCAATTATACTTCTTCAACCTTTACCAGATGCCTAACTTTATGCACCATTCCCAAAATTTGGGGTGTGGCTTCTTTTTCTACCGGGTTGTGCATTTTACGCAATCCCAGTGCATCAAGGGTTAATTTATGCCTTTTATGGCTGCCGATTCTACTCTTAATCTGTGTAATTTTTATTTTAGCCATTTTGTAAAATTCTAACCATTAAATACTTTATCCATAGATACTCCACGATGCCCAGCAACTGTATATGCATCTCTGGTCTCGAGCAAAGCAGCAAAGGTAGCTTTTACCAGGTTATGTGGATTGGATGATCCCTTTGATTTTGCCAAAACATTCTTAATTCCAAAGCTTTCCAATACCGCACGCATAGCACCTCCGGCCTTTACACCGGTTCCTTCAGAAGCTGGCTTTAAAAACACTCTGGCACCACCAAATTTTGAAACTTGTTCATGAGGTATAGTACCATGAAGAACAGGTACCTTAACCAAATTTTTCTTGGCATCTTCAACACCTTTTGCAATAGCAGTTGTTACTTCTTTGGCTTTTCCCAAACCATGCCCGGCGATTCCTTTTTCATCACCTACAATAACTATAGCTGAGAAACTAAAAGTTCTACCACCCTTGGTTACCTTTGTAACCCTTTGTATGCTTACCAGTCTGTCTTTTAAATCAAGATCACTGGTTTTTACTTTTCTGATACCGTTTGTCATAATATCTTTAGAATTTAAGGCCACCTTTACGGGCAGCGTCAGCTAGTTCTTTAATTCTTCCATGATACAGGTTTCCTCCCCGGTCAAATACTACCTCACTAATCCCTTTACTCTTCGCCTCTTCCGCTACCAATGTTCCTACCAGGCGGGCCTGTTCTGATTTGTTTATATTATTTTTCTCAATAATGCCTTTATTTAAAGAGGACGCGGACAATAAAGTTTTCCTTTCCACATCATCAATAATTTGCACATAAATCTGTTTATTGCTTCTAAAAACAGACAGTCTTGGAATCTCACTTGTTCCTGTGAGGTTTTTCCTTATTCTTTTTCTAATCCTAAATCTTCTTTCTATTCTTGTCAAAGCCATGATCGAATGCTATTAACTATTACACACTTGCAGATTTTCCTGCTTTCCTACGAATTTGTTCTCCAACAAACTTAATTCCTTTACCCTTATAAGGTTCAGGTTTTCTCATTGACCTAATTTTAGATGCTATATGGCCAATAAGTTGCTTATCAATACTTGTAAGAGTAATGACAGGGTTGCTTCTTCTTTGAGTAACAGCCTCTGCTTTTATCTCAGGTGGCAATTCAAAAATTATGTCGTGTGAATATCCAAGACTTAATTCTAAAAGTTGTCCTTTCGTTTCAGCGCGATATCCTACACCAACCAGCTCTAGCTTTTTTTCATAACCTTTTGATACACCTTCAACCATATTGTTAATAAGTGAGCGATATAATCCATGCAATGACCTATGATCCTTTTGCTCTGTTGGTCGCTCAATAATAACCCGGTTATCTTCTTGCTTTATTGTGATGACCGGGTTCACCTCCTGAGTCAATTCTCCTTTTGGTCCCTTCACTGTTACAATATTGTCATCGCTTACCTCAATGGTAACTCCTTCTGGCAATGTTATGGGTAATTTACCTATTCTTGACATTAGACTTCCTCCCTATTAATAAACATAACATAAAACTTCACCACCTACATTCATATCCCTGGCTTCTTTGTCAGTTATAACTCCACTTGAGGAAGAAATAATTGCAATACCCAAGCCATTTAAAACCCTGGGAATCTCATCAACCCCAACATATTTTCTTAAACCAGGCCTACTTGTTCTTTTTAAAGACTTAATTGCCGGTACTTTAGTTTCAGGATTGTATTTCAGCGCAATCTTTATATACCCTTGTGGACCTTCATCAACAAACTTGTAATTAAGTATATACCCCTTCTCATGAAGAATCTTAGTCATATCCTTCTTAAGGTTTGAAGCAGGTATCTCAACAACCTTATGACCGGCCATAATTGCGTTGCGGACCCTTGTTAGATAATCTGCTATTGTATCTGTCATTTCTTTATAATTTTTATTTCAAATAAAATATGCCTATGAATCTTTATTTACCAACTTGCTTTTTTCACTCCGGGAATTAAACCAGCTGAGGCCATCTCGCGAAAAGTAATACGACTTACCCCAAATTGTCTCATATATCCTCTTGGTCTTCCAGTTAATTTACACCTATTACGCAAACGGATAGGATTTGAGTTCCTAGGCAGTCGGCTTAATCCAACATAGTCTCCATCAGCTTTAAGCCTGGCTCTTTTTTCAGCATATCTTTCAACAAGTTTCGCACGTTTAACTTCACGAGCTTTCATTGATTCTTTAGCCATATTAGTTGTTTTTAGTATTTTTAAATGGTACTCCGAATTCTTTCAATAAGGCATATCCTTCTTCATCGGTTTTGGCAGTTGTAACAAAAGTTATCTCCATACCCATGATTTTATTTATCTTATCAATATTTATTTCAGGAAATATAATTTGTTCAGTAATTCCCAAAGTATAATTTCCTTTGCCATCGAGCTTACTGTTTACTCCCATAAAGTCACGAACTCTAGGTAAAGCTACGGCAACAAGTCTATCAAGAAATTCATACATTCTTTCTCTACGGAGAGTAACCTTAACGCCAATTGGCATTTTCTTTCTCAGTTTAAAATTTGAGATGTCTTTGGATGACATCCTTTGAATTGCTTTTTGTCCTGCAATTGCTGTAATTTCTTCCTGACTGCTATCTATCACTTTTTTATCAGAAACGGCTTGTCCAACACCTTGATTGATTACAATTTTTTCAAGATGTGGCACCTGCATTATCGAAGTATAATTAAACTGTTCTGTTAAAGAAGGAATAATCTCCTCTTTATACTTCTTTTTAAGATTTGGTACGTATTCCATTACTTAATCTCCTCTCCAGATTTTTTTGCAAATCTCACTAATTTACCTTTATCGTTAAGCTTCCTTCCTATACGTGTAGGACCACCAGAAGATGGATCTACCAACATTAAGTTAGAAATATTAATTGCCGCTTCTTTTTTAATAATTCCTCCTTGAGGACTCTGAGCGTTTGGCTTGGTATGTTTTGAAACCATATTTACGCCCTCGACAATAGCTCTATTTGTTTTAGCAATCACCTGTAATACTCTTCCCTGCTGATCCTTATACTCACCACTATTAACATAAACGGTGTCGCCCTTCTTAATATGTAATTTTTTATATCTGCCCATGAATCTAATATTTACCATTACAGCACCTCAGGTGCCAATGAAATAATCTTCATATAATTTTCTCTCAGCTCCCTTGCTACAGGGCCAAAAATACGAGTCCCACGAATTTCATCCGCAGCATTGAGTAAAACTACTGCATTGTCATCAAAACGTATATAAGAACCATCATTTCTTCTAACTTCCTTTTTGGTTCTTACAACTACTGCTCTGGTAACCATACCTTTTTTAGCTTCACTACCTGGCATGGCACTTTTAACAGATACGACTATCTTATCACCTATTGATGCATATCTTCGACCAGTACCTCCCAATACTCTTATGCATAAAACTTCTTTGGCTCCACTGTTATCAGCTACGGCGAGTCTACTTTCTTGTTGTACCATGATTATTTAACCCTTTCAACGATTTCCACTAACCTCCAGCTTTTATTCTTGCTTAGAGGCCTTGTTTCCATAATTTTTACTGTGTCTCCAATATTGCAGGAATTCTCCTCATCATGCGCTAAAAACTTAGTAGTTTTATTAATGAACTTGCCATATATTGGGTGCTTAACTTTACGTTTCACAGCAATTGTAATAGACTTTTCCATTTTATTGCTAACGACAACACCAACGCGTTCTTTTCGCAAATTTCTCTTTTCCATCTTTAATTCTCTTTATTCGCTACTGTTTTCCTTCTTTGCAATTCTGTTTGCAATCTGGCAATATTCCTTCTTATACCTCTTATTTTCAATGGATTATCAAGTGGAGAAATGGCATGATTCAATTTCATTTTCGCAAGAAAAGTTTTCTCATTGTCAATTCTTTCCTCAAGCTCCCTAAGAGTTAATTCATTTATTTCACTGCTTTTCATAATGCTAACTATTCCTTATTCAACATAATCATTCCGGACCACAAATCTGGTAGTAATAGGAAGCTTTTGAGCTGCAAGGCGCAATGCCTCTTTTGCTAATTCATAAGGTACACCTTCGGCCTCAATAATTATTCTACCCGGAGTAATAGGCGCAACAAAACCTTCTGGTGATCCTTTTCCTTTACCCATACGAACTTCAGCAGGTTTTTTAGTAATTGGCTTATCGGGGAAAACCCGAATCCAAATTTGACCTTCACGCTTCATTCGACGTGTTACTGCCTGACGTGCTGCTTCCAATTGTCTACCTGTGAGCCATGCTGCTCCCAAGGCTTTAATACCAAAAGACCCAAAAGCCAGATAATTTCCTCTCTGGGCATTTCCCTTCATTCTGCCTTTCTGACGTCTTCTATATTTTGTCTTTTTAGGTTGTAACATTTTATGTTCCTGTTAAATCTTGTAAAACCTCTTTTATCTTGACCTTCTTTGAAATCCTTTTGCCCTAGGCGCTTTTGCTTCAACCATTGGAGAAAGATCACGTTTCCCGTATACTTCTCCCTTGCAAATCCAAACCTTAAGGCCAATCAAACCAACCTTTGTAAGCGCCTCAGTTTTTGTATAATCTATATCTGCACGTAGTGTATGTAAAGGAATTCTACCATCTTTATACATTTCTGAACGAGCCATTTCAGCGCCACCCAAACGTCCTGATACCTGAACCTTGATTCCTTCTGCACCCATTCTCATAGTAGATGCTATCGCCATCTTGATGGCTCTACGGTATGAGATTTTTCCTTCTATCTGACGAGCTATATTGTTTGCAACTATTGTAGCATCCAATTCAGGTCTTCTAACTTCAAATATATTTATCTGTACTTCCTTCTTAGTTAATTTCTTTAATTCCTCTTTCAGCTTATCAACCTCCTGGCCACCTTTACCAATAATGATTCCTGGCCTGGCAGTATTTACAGTAACCGTTATCATTTTCAAGGTTCTCTCGATAATAATTTTTGAAACACTTGCTTTTGCCAAACGAGCATTCAGGTATTCTCTGATCTTACTGTCCTCAACCAATTTATCAGCATAATTCTTCCCACCATACCAGTTCGAGTCCCATCCCCTGATGATTCCCAGTCGATTCGATATCGGATTAACTTTTTGTCCCATAAATACTATTTTGTAGAAGTAACTTCTTCATTTTTAATTTTACTATCCAAAATCACAGTAACATGATTGGATCTCTTCCTAATTCTGTGTGCCCTTCCCTGTGGAGCAGGACGTAGTCTTTTTAATGTTCTGCCTTGATCAACAAAAGCCTCTTTTACAAATAGGTGACTGTCTTCAATTCTTACACCTTCGTTTTTGTTTTGCCAGTTCGCAATAGCTGATAGCAATAATTTCTCTACCCTACCAGATGCTTCTTTTTGACTAAACTTTAATATATCAAGAGCCTTGTTCACTTCCTGGCCACGAATCAAATCAATAACCAGTCTCATCTTCCTTGGAGAAGTAGGACAATTCCTCAGACTAGCAAAATATTGCGCCTTTTTGGCCTCTTTAACCTGATCCGCTTTAATTTTTTTTCTTGCACCCATTTTAACTAATTTTTCAACCGATTCTTCATTTACCTGGCTTTACCACCATGACCTCTAAAAATCCTGGTAGGAGCGAATTCACCTAGCTTGTGGCCTACCATATTTTCTGTTACATACACCGGAATAAATTTGTTGCCATTGTGAACAGCAATAGTGTGACCTACAAAGTCCGGTGAGATTATCGATCTTCTTGACCAGGTTTTAATCACAGATTTTTTTCTTGAATCATTCATTTCAAGAACTCTCTTCTCTAGCTTAAAATCAATAAAAGGTCCTTTTTTAAGTGATCTGCTCATAATATCTTAACTATTATTCAGTTTTAACGCTTTTTCCGTTTTTCAACAATATATTTATTCGAATACTTCCTTTTGGCTCTTGTTTTATACCCTTTTGCTGGAAGACCTTTTCTGGACCTGGGATGGCCTCCAGATGCTCTTCCTTCACCACCACCCATTGGGTGATCAACTGGATTCATAACAACACCTCGTACCCTTGGTCTCCTACCCAGCCACCTGGATCTTCCCGCCTTACCTGAGACCTCCAGGCCATGGTCAGAATTTGAGGTCGCTCCAATGGTTGCTCTACAAGTTACCAATACCATTCTAGATTCTCCTGAGGGCAACTTCACAATGGCATACTTTCCATCTCTACTAGTAAGTTGTGCAGATGTACCAGCACTACGCGCCAACATTCCACCTTTTCCAGGTTGCAATTCAATATTATGAATTACAGAACCCATTGGAATTTCTGACAGAAACAGTGTATTCCCTACTTCTGGTGGTACACCTTTTCCTGATTCGAGAGTTTGACCAACTTTCAGTCCATTTGGGGCAATTATATATCTCTTTTCACCGTCTGCATAAACCAGCAATGCTATTCTAGCGGTACGATTCGGATCGTATTCAATGCTACTTACTTTTGCAGCTACTCCATCCTTATTCCGAAGGAAATCGATAACACGGTATCTTCTCTTATGACCGCCGCCCATATACCTCATCGTCATTTTACCATGGTGATTTCGACCACCTGATTTTTTAATTGGACGAAGTAATGACTTCTCAGGAGTTGATTTAGTTAACTCCTCGAAAGTACCTGCAACCTTTTGTCTCTGACCTGGTGTAACAGGATTAAATTTTCTTACTGCCATGATAATCTATCTAAATATTGCTATAGAAATCTATCGTATCTCCTTCAGCAAGTGTAACAATTGCTTTCTTAAATGAGTTAGTTTTGCCAATTTGAACCCCACCACGGGTCATCCGACTTTTAACCTTCCCTCCATAAGTCATAGTGTTAACTGACTCAACAGTTACTCCATACATTTCTTCTACAGCTTTTTTAATCTGTATCTTATTTGCCTTTTTTTCCACTAAAAAACCGAATCGATTTAACTCCTCATTTTGAGAAATCATCTTTTCAGTTACGAGAGGTTTTAGTAAAATATTCATGCTTCAAATGTTTCTTAATTACTTAAAATCTGATCTAAAACCTCAATTGAATCTACTGACAATACTAAAGCCGCAGCATTTACTATATCATATGTTGTTAATTCTGAGGCTATTACAACTCTGGTTTGCTCCAAATTTCGCGAAGACAAATATATATTTTTATTTGAATCATTTAAAACAAAAACCGTTTTTTTATCACTCATCTTCAAATTGTCGCTAATCCTAACAAATTCGCTTGTTTTGGGCGCCTCTAAGTTGAAATCTTCAAGAATAATTAACCCGTTTTCTTTTGCCTTATAAGATAAAGCTGATTTTCTGGCCAACTTCTTGAGTTTTTTATTCAATTTGGAATCATAAGTTCTTGGCCTTGGACCAAAAGTACGACCGCCACCCCTGAATAATGGGTTAGATATAGCGCCTGCACGAGCTGTTCCAGTACCTTTTTGTCTTTTTATCTTCCTTGTACTGGCTCTAATCTCGCCTCTCTCTTTGGATTTATGAGTACCTTGTCTATTATTGGCCATATAATGTTTAATATCAAGATATATGGCATGATCATTAGGTTCGATTCCGTATATTGATTCATTCAAATCAACTTGCTTACCGGTTTCTTTTCCCTCTATGTTATATATAGCTACCTTCATCACTTGGTAATTATTAAGTATGAACCATTAGGACCAGGAACAGATCCTTTTAATATCAATAAATTTTCGTCTGAGACAATTTTCATTACGCGTAAACTGATAGCCATAACTTTCTGACCACCCATTCTACCTGCCATTCTCATTCCTTTAAAAACTCTTGAAGGATAAGAGGAGGCACCTAAAGAACCAGGAGCTCTATTTCTATTATGCTGACCGTGAGTTTGGTCACCAACACCTCTAAAACCATGACGTTTGACGACACCCTGAAAACCTTTTCCTTTTGCATAACCTCTAACATCTAACCAGTTGTCATCTCCAAATAAATCAACTGTAAGAACTTTGCCCAACTCAGCTGTATCACCGAATCCGGAAAACTCTGCCAACTTCTTCTTTGGTGTTGTACTAGCTTTCTTGAAGTGACCCATCATAGCTTTTACTGTATTCTTCTCTCTCTTCTCATCATAGCCTAGCTGAACAGCTTCATAACCATCTTTCTCCAAGGTTTTTATTTGTGTAACCACACAAGGGCCTGCCTCAATAACCGTACAGGGAACACTTTTTCCCTCCTCGTTAAAAATTGAGGTCATTCCAACCTTTTTTCCAATTAATCCCTGCATTTTAAATATTTTTTCCTCAATTAAACTTTAATTTCAACCTCTACCCCACTTGGCAACTCCAGTTTCATCAACGCATCAATGGTTTTGGGAGTTGTGCTGTAGATATCCAGCAATCTTTTATAGGAAGCAACCATAAATTGTTCTCTGGACTTCTTATTTACAAATGGAGAGCGAAGCACAGTAAAAATCCTTTTATGTGTAGGTAGTGGAATTGGACCACTTATTACCGCCCCTGTAGACTTCACTGTCTTTACGATCTTCTCTGCAGATTTATCTACAAGGTTGTGATCATAGGACTTTAACTTGATTCTGATCTTCTGACTCATTCTTTCAAATATTGTTAAACGTGTTCTAAAGTTCCTTTTGCTTTCTCAATTATCTTTTTTGAAATTTCTGAAGGCACTTCCTCATAATGTAAAAATTCCATAGTTGAGGTTGCTCTTCCAGAAGTTAATGTTCTCAATACCGTAACATAACCAAATTTTTCAGCCAGCGGTACTCTTGCTTTTATTACCCTAGCTCCCAATTTAGAAACCATTCCTTCTACCTGTCCGCGTCTCTTATTAAAATCTGAAATAACGTCACCCATATATTGTTCGGGTGTAACTACCTCAGCTGACATAATTGGCTCAAGAATAACCGGGTTTCCTTTTTTCGCCAAATTCCTGAAAGCCATCTTAGCAGCCAGTTCAAAAGACAGACTATCTGAATCAACCGGGTGGTATGATCCGTCCTTCAGGATTACCTTCATACTATCAATTGGGTAACCAGCTAAAGGGCCATTGCTCATGGCTGCTTTAAAGCCTTTTTCTACTGCAGGTATATATTCCCTGGGTATATTCCCCCCTTTTACCTGATCAATAAATTGCAAACCAACTTCGCCCTCATCGGCTGGTCCTAATTCAACGATAATATCGGCAAATTTACCTCTTCCTCCAGTTTGCTTCTTAAATATTTCACGATGTGTGATAGGTGTTGTCAATGCTTCCTTATATGCCACCTGTGGTGTACCCTGGTTGCACTCAACATTAAATTCACGGTGAATCCTGTCAACTAAAATCTCAAGATGTAATTCACCCATTCCACTGATCACAGTTTGCCCTGTATTCTCATCGGTCTTCACCTGGAATGTAGGATCTTCCTCAGACAGTTTGCTTAAGGCAATCCCTAACTTATCAACATCTGGTTGTGATTTTGGCTCAATAGCTATTCCGATTACTGGATCAGGGAAATCCATTGACTCAAGAGAAATTGGCTTCTTGGCATCACAAATTGTATCCCCAGTCTTCATATCTTTCAAGCCAACAGCTGCACAAATATCACCCGCCTCAATACGCTCTTTTGGATTCTGTTTATTAGCATGCATCTGGTATAAACGATTTATCCTACCCCGCTTACCAGTGCGTGCATTCATAACTGAACCACCTGCCTCAAGGACACCTGAGTAAACTCTAAAAAAAACCAATCGACCAACAAAAGGGTCAGTAGCAATTTTAAAAGCCAGAGCTGCTAATGGTTCATTGGGATCAGGATTACGTGTAACCTCAGAATCTCCATGTGAAGGGTTTGTTCCAGTAATACTGCCAACATCAAGTGGGCTTGGCAAAAATGCTATAACTGCATCTAGCAACCTTTGTACTCCTTTGTTTTTAAATGCAGATCCACACATCACCGGAACGATTGTCTGCTCAATAGTTGACTGCCGTATGACACTTAGCATTTCTTCAGGAGTAATTGATTCTGGATCCTCAAAATATCTTTCTAGCAATGTGTCATCTGTTTCAGCCACTGCTTCAATTAATTTCTCTCTCCATTCAGCAGCTTCATCAATATGTTCTTCTGGTATATCTACCAAATCGTATACTGTCCCCATCTCTTCATCTTCACGCCAGACAACAGCTTTGTTATAAATAAGATCAATAACTCCCTTGAAGGCATCTTCATGGCCAATCGGGATCTGGAGTGGAATAGGATTTGCATTCAATCTCTCCTTAATTTGTTGAACTACCGAGAAGAAATCAGAACCTACACGGTCCATTTTATTAACAAATGCTATCCGTGGAACCTTATATTTATCTGCTTGTCTCCAAACTGTTTCAGATTGTGGTTCAACACCACCGACAGCACAAAAGACAGCTACTGCTCCATCCAATACTCTTAAAGACCTCTCCACCTCTACCGTAAAGTCAACGTGCCCGGGAGTATCTATGATATTAATTTTGTATTCCTCGTTATTGTATTTCCAAAATGTGGTGGTAGCAGCAGATGTAATGGTTATTCCCCGCTCCTGCTCCTGCACCATCCAGTCCATTTGAGCAGCCCCATCATGCACCTCACCAATACGATGAGTCCGGCCTGTGTAAAACAATATCCTTTCAGTGGTAGTTGTTTTACCGGCATCGATATGGGCCATAATCCCAATGTTCCTTGTATTATTTAAATTGCTACTCATTACCTATTTCCTACCTCAACCAAATTAAAATCTAAAATGAGCAAAAGCTTTATTCGCTTCAGCCATCCGATGAGTATCCTCCTTCTTCTTAAAAGCTCCACCTTCTTCCTTATAAGCAGCCACAATTTCAGCTGCCAATTTCTCTCCCATATCTTTACCACTTCTTTTCCTCGCAAAAAGAATCAGGTTTTTCATGCTAATAGAGACTTTCCTATCAGTTCTCACTTCCATTGGAACCTGGAAAGTAGCACCTCCAACTCTTCTACTTTTTACTTCAACATGTGGAGTTATATTTTCAAGAGCTTTTTTCCATATCTCAAGTGGAGATTTTTCATCACTCTTGGTTTTTTCATCCACAATATCAAGTGCTTTATAGAATATTGTATAAGAAATACTTTTCTTACCATCCAGCATAAGATTGTTTACAAACCTGGTTACTAACTGTTCCTTATACTTCGGATCAGGTAACAATATCCTTTTTTTAGGTTTGGATTTTCTCATCTTTTTATCTTCTTGAATTAATTTTCAATATTATTTCTTTGGCTTTTTAGTGCCATATTTTGATCTTCTTTGAGTCCTACCATCCACACCCTGAGTATCCAGAGCACCCCTGATAAGGTGATATCTTACTCCTGGAAGATCTTTTACTCTTCCACCACGAATTAAGACAATAGAGTGTTCCTGTAAATTGTGACCTTCACCAGGAATATAAGCATTCACTTCTTTCCCATTTGTAAGCCTTACCCTGGCTACCTTCCTCATCGCCGAGTTTGGCTTCTTAGGTGTAGTGGTATAAACCCTTACACAAACACCTCTTCTTTGAGGACAAGAATCCAAAGCCGGAGCTTTACTCTTTTCTACTATTTTCTTGCGTCCTTTTCTTACTAACTGCTGAATTGTAGGCATATAGACTATGTTTAATAAATGTAATTCACAAATTGGGTTGCAAAGGTATTATTTTTTTTAAAAAAAAACTCAAATTCTATATTTTTTTTAGGAAATATTGACAAGCCTACACTACACATATATTATATACATATGAATGGTTTGTAAAAAGTAAAACTTCATGTATCTTTATTTGCTCAACACAATAGCCAGCATTTAGATAGCCTGTCAATAGTTATTATAAGTCTGGCCAGATATCTATGAATATCGGCCCTGAAGGATTGATGAATTTTATCATTATTATATATTGTATAAAAAATTATTTTGCACCCCGAAAATTTCTGTTTTTGATCCTATTAATTGAATGAAAAAAAATAAGAACTATTTAAAGAAAGGTCTTGGGAAATATATATTTCTGGCAGGCATCCTCCTCGGCATCCTTGTAATTCTAGGAACAAATAAGGCTATTGTAGCCACCTCAACCAATCAATATTGCTCATCATGTCATAGTCATCCACATTCAACAACATCATGGAAGCTGTCAACTCATTATGATAATAAAGGCGGGGTTGTCATAAAATGCGTTGAATGCCACCTTCCTCCTCCTGGATTGGCCTATTTAACTAATAAAATTAAGTTCGGAGCCAAAGATGCCTATGGAGAAATCTTTAAAGATCCTTCAGAAATCGATTGGGAGGAAAAATCAAAACTTGAGCATGCTGTTAAATTCACGTTCAAAGAATCATGTGTAAATTGTCACCAAAATCTCTTCCCTCTTGAACTAACAAAAGAGGGGAATGAAGCACACTTATATTATACGCAAATTCCGGATCAAATTCATTGTATTAACTGCCACAAGTATGTCGGACATTATGATGAAAATGCCATTCATTCAAAAAATATAGCCTTTGGTAAAACTATTGAAGATATTGAATTCTTTACCGATCCGGCTATAGTCAGTTCCTTCACAAACTTCACTGAATTTATACCTGGAACAGGTGTAAAATTTGATATGATTGCTATTCCAGGAGGTAGTTTTAAGATAGGCAGTCCTGATAATGAAAAATTTAGGAAGCCTGACGAGGGACCCAGAAAAGAAATCCAAATTAGTCCATTCTTTATGGGCAAAATTGAAGTTACCTGGGATGAATTCCTGGCTTTTTATAAGCAAACAGCCTCAGAGGGAAGACCTCCCGAAACAACAGGGGTATCAGAACTAGCTACGACCGCAGATGCTATAACTGGTGCCACTCCACCGTATGGCCCACCAGACCAGGGTTGGGGAATGGGAAGCAGGCCTGCAATTACAATGACTCATCATGCTGCTGAAGTCTATTGCCAGTGGTTATCATTAACTACAGGAAAAAAGTACCGGCTCCCTACAGAGGCAGAATGGGAATATGCCTGCCGTGGAGAAACAGAAACTGTAAACTTTTTTAATATCACACCCAAGCAATTCACAGGTGAAAACATGTTCTCAAGGCTATTTAAAAAGGGAAACCCCGAGGTTGATAAATATGTAGTTTATGCGGGAAATTCTCAGGGCAAAACCAGGGAACCTGATGGCATGGAGAAAAATCCATTTGGCCTAATAAATATGATGGGAAATGTGAGTGAATTTTGTTCTGACTGGTATTCACCTGAATTATATTCAAAATTATCCAATGAAGATTTGAGTAACCCTAAAGGCCCTTTATCAGGGGAAGAACATGTAGTTCGGGGAGGATCCTTCAAAAGTAATGCAAAGCTAATTCGTTCAGCCGCCAGGTCTAATACAGAGTCAAAAGAATGGCTATTGACCGATCCTCAAATACCTAAAAGTATCTGGTGGTATTCTGACTGTAACTTTGTAGGGTTTAGAGTCGTTTGTGAACCTGATGGAAATATTTTTAATTCAACCCCGAAATAAAACTTTAATTACTAATATGAATCTTTTAATTCTAAAAAAATGGGAAATCAAGAAAACAATTTATCAAGAAGAAAATTCCTTGGCAATGCTGTGGCAGTTGGTACAGTAGGAGCGTTGGGTGTTCAGGGAATTATTTCATCCTGTAGCAGTAGTAATACTGAGAAAATCGTAATCCCCGTTCCACTTGATACTGCACCGGATGGGCCTGTATTAAAAGCAGGCCTGATTGGTTGTGGCGGCCGGGGTTCAGGTGCTGCACTAAATTTTCTAGATGCAGGTCCAAACCTTCAGGTGACTGCTTTGTGTGATGTTTTTCAAGATAGAGTTGATGAAACCCGAGCAAAGCTAATTGAAGAAAGGGATAATGAAGTTGCAGATGAAAATTGTTTTGTTGGCTTCGATGCCTATATTAAAGTAATTGAATCTGGTGTAGATGTTATAATTCTTGCTACTCCACCTGCTTTTCGTCCAGACCATCTCGAAGCGGCCGTTCAGGCCAGGAAACACGTATTTATGGAAAAACCGGCAGCTGTTGATCCAGTAGGAGCACGATCAATTATGGCTACTGGGAAAAAAGCTGAAGCTGCAGGATTATGTATTGTTGCCGGAACCCAGCGCAGACACCAAAGAGATTATCTTAAAACCTACGAGCAAGTGGTGAATGGTGGTATTGGTGATATAGTATCAGCAACCTGTTACTGGAATGGTGGCAAACTCTGGCACAAAAATCATCAACCAGGCTGGTCAGATATGGAATGGATGATTCGCAACTGGGTAAACTGGATTTGGCTATCAGGTGACCATATTGTTGAACAGCATGTTCACAATATTGATGTAATTAACTGGTTTAGTGGAAAACATCCGGTAAAAGCGCTGGGATTCGGGAGTAGGCAAAGGAGAATTACTGGAGATCAATATGATAATTTCAGTATCGATTTTGTATATGATGGAGACATGCATGTACATAGCATGTGCCGCCAAATAAATGATTGTACCAATAGCGTTTCAGAATATATACGCGGCACCAACGGATATTCAAATTGCAAAAATGAAACTTTAAATGTGGATGGAACTCCCAGCTGGAAATATGATTACGGTTTAAACCCAGAAGGTGAGCCTTTAACCAGTGTTAAAATAAGTCCATATGTACAGGAACACATTGACTTAGTTACTGCGATCAGAACAAACCAGCCCATTAATGAAGCAGAAAATGTTGCCACTTCGACATTGTGTGCCATTATGGGTAGAATATCAGCCTATACAGGAAAAGCCGTAACCTGGGAAGAGATGATGAATTCTGATATTAAACTCGGACCTGAAACCTATGTAATGGGACCAATGGATATGACTCCACATATTCCGGTTCCTGGGTCTGCCGCTAAAGAATAAGAAAGAATGAAAGGTGTAACCCGGAATCCGGGTTACGCTTTTTTATACATCAACAGATCTGTAAGCCTCAATAAGTGCGATTTCTCCTTCCTTTTCAGGAATGGAATTTCCATGTTCCATCCCTAAGATTCCTTCAAAATCTCTCTCGTGAATATATTTGAAGACATTTTTATAGTTTATCTCTCCTGTGGTTGGTTCTTTCCTGCCAGGATTATCTCCAATTTGAAAATATCCTATCTCATCCCAGGCTAAATTAATATTTGGTATTAAATTTCCCTCTGTAATTTGCTGATGGTACAAATCGTCAAGTATTTTGCATGAGGGACTATTAACAGCCTTACAAACCTCATAAGCCTGAGGAACACGCTCCAGGAATAAGCCAGGGTGATTGTAGAAATTAAGTGGTTCGAGGACCATCACCAAACCATGAGGTTCAAGAATTTCCGATGCTTGCTTCAAAGACTCAACTACATGGGCTGTCTGGTATTCAATTTTTTTCCTCATGTCAATATGGCCAGGTACTACCGTCATCCATTTTGCATTCACTCTCTTCGCAACCTCAACCGACTCCTTAATTTCTTTTAAAAATTCTTCCCTCTTGCCTACATCTCCACTTGTCAAATTTGGTTCATTCCAGTAAATAGTATGAGCGACAAAAACACCCATTTCCATCCCAAGCTTAGTCATTTTCGATGCAATCTTTTCCTGCATCTCAACTGTACGCCCCTTCATTCCATTGTCCTCCATGGCTCTAAACCCCTCATCTGCCATAAATTGAATTTGATCTAATAATTCGCTGGCGTGGTTTTTAAACATCCCAAAATGGGGTGCAAATTTCATGTTAAACTTCCCTTTAGCACTCTCAGGCTTTCCTTTTTCATTAATTAGCACACCGGTGGCTGCTAATAGTGTACTACCAGCAGCAACTGATAAGGAACTTGTAAGAACTGATTTCTTGACAAAATGTCGACGATTCATAATGTATCTTTTGAGGTTTTTGTATTAATAAAGCTTAAAAGT
This sequence comes from Bacteroidales bacterium, assembly GCA_033791445.1. Lineage (GTDB taxonomy): Bacteria > Bacteroidota > Bacteroidia > Bacteroidales > VadinHA17 > JANTGF01. Next base: position 39,614 of record JASJGS010000102.1, read on the forward strand.
AAGAAATATTTAACCTTGATGAATCATTCTTTTGAAAAATAAAAAATA
>JASJGS010000103.1:0-25633 GCA_033791445.1 Bacteroidales bacterium
CTATTCACAACACCAACAGACCCGGTAAGGTCTTTCTTTACCTGTGTTGCATAAGCGGTTACCACAACTTCATCCAGTGAAGAAACATCAGGCCTCATCACAAGGTCGATAACTGTCTGATTACCAACTTTAATAACGTCGGTAATAAAACCAATAGATGAAAACTGTAGAGAAGCGTCTGGACCCGGAACTACAATGCTGTAGTTACCATCCAAATCACTCACAGCTCCCATAGTAGTTCCCTGGATAACAATGTTAACTCCAGGAAGCGGCCCATCCTCATCAGAGGTTACTTTACCAGTGACCGTTCTTTCCTGAGCGTAGGCAAAGCTGAAAGTTAAACCAAAGAAGAGAAAAAGCAATAAGCTACTTCTCCACAATGTAGAATTTCGCATAATTAGATAAATTTTAGGTTAGACATAAAGACAAGATTCTATAAATACATATTACGTGTAATAATTCTATTTTTTTCGTCAATATATTATGTCGGGTTTATTAAAAGACTTGTAAGTATAACAACATTTTGAGAGAAAAAAAAGAAGCTTAGGGTAGATTATACACACTAGTTGGCTTGTTTTGCAAAAAAAGTCCGGGAAAGCTGATACTTATTAACAATTTTGAAGTCGAATAATATAAACCTCTTTGGGTATAATACACACATTTCCTATCAGTTACACTAAGCTGACATGATAGACTAGATAAGTTTCAAACATTGCATTCCAGTCAGGCCGGAAGAAGTAGATTATATTGCATTTAAGTTAAATTTATAATTGGTTTAAATAAGCATAAGCATATTTTGGGGTAAAATTCAATTGAAATAGGTTAAAATAGAATACATAAAAAGAGCTTTTTGGGAGGTTAAATAAAGACCCAGTTTATGAATTTCTGTCTTCAAAAGTCAGTTTTTTTCACTCAATAAAATCTGTTCAGTTTCCTATCTAAAAGGCAGAGAGAAATCCAGCAATTTTCTCACATAAGCTGATCAATGGACAAGCTATATAAGGTCTAGTCAGTCTGAGCCTGTCGAAGACTAGACTGATGCAAAGTTTCAAAACAATAATATACATAATATACCGTCTACCTTTCGACAGGCTCAAGGTGACTATTTTTGTATATGTCAGAATAGTAAGACGGAGCTCAGGGTGACTACATTCGTATCTGTTCGATTTTTGAAAAGAATCAATGCCAGGCAAATGAATTACTTCTTATTCACAACGATCTCATCCACAAACAACCAGGCATTACCAGTGGAATCAGGCAGCCAATCAGGAATTGTTCCGTAGCTATAAGCAATAACCCGAACATAGCGGGCGCTAATATCTTTAAAACTATTCCCAAAACCGGCCCTGAAGGGTCCAGGGTGCCTTTTGGGGCGTGAATCAGAAAAAGAATATATTTCAGTAAATTTTTTCCCATCGTTTGATACTTCAAAACGGACTTTGTAAGGAAGGAAAATATCTCTTTCAAGGTTTTGAAGGAATGTAACCGAAACCTGCTCAATGGCTATCTCTTTTTTTAGGTCAATTACAGCAAGCATGTCTCTTCCAGAATAGCCCTGCCATAGTCCATCACCGTAAAATCTTGAGGCGACCAGTCCATCCGTTAAAGCATTCTTACCACCAGCGTTATAGCGGCTGCTATATGAATTCTTAATAGAGACCTTTTTCCCCAGGGCATCATGAATTGCAATTGCTTTTGTGAGACGACCTACAGGCTGAGAATCTTTGTATAATCTGACCCGCAGCAGGGAAGATTTTGTAACTTCAATGGGTCCTGAATATATTTCTGATTCATAAACCGGTTCAAAACCGTCCAGCGTATAATGTATTTCCCCTTCCCCATTGATATTCTTGATGGATACTTCAATTACATCTTTCACTATTTTAGTCTCAGCAGTAAGATCGGGATATACTTCCAGCTTATCAAACCAGGCTGTCCCTCTACTTGTAAGTTCAAGATATGGATTAATTCTGGGTGACTCCAAAGATAAATCACCAATGTAGACAGAAGTGCTATACTTTTTCCAATTCGGAGTCAATTGAAAACTTGCCAAATCAAATCCCCGAAGGCCCATTGTAAAATCAGGCATCGTATCAGGCAGAACCGATCTTTGGAACAATCGTTTTATAACATTTGGTTCAAATGGTTCCCAGTAAGGATCAGCAGGTCGTGCCTTTGCCCAAACTGAAACGGTATATGAATTTCCTCCCTTAAGAGTAAGCGGAAAAAAGGATAAACCAATTCCCCTATTGTCATCAGGGGTAACCAAACGAATAGAATGATTTCCCTCATAGGCAGTCCTGGAATCAATAAAATAGGTACTCCCCCTATCTCCACGAATACGAGCGTAGGTAGCTGATGGTACACCGGGTGAGAATATTTCCTCAAAACCTGGATTTACTACCTGGTTTTCTTCATGAAATACATCTGCATCAGTCAACTCAGTAGAAAGATCAATCCTGTAAACACGGGTTCCAAAACCATCTATAAAATCGTCTATAAAATTGCCCCGAATATCAATCTTTCGATTTTCAAATAAAACCTCTGCTTTTTTTGAAGAATAGTTTTTCTTCAGATCCACCCGAATCTTAACAGGATTATTTTTAACATTTACCACAATAATACTCAGTTTGTTATTGTATCTAACAGCCTGAATTTGTACATCTTTATTGTTAGTAGAAATATTGTTTACTGGTGTTCCCAGGATAAGATCAGGACTTAATTCTGCCACCTCATGGGCTATATTTGAACATTCATTCCAGGCAACCATTGATTTGGGGAAACCGTTCCTTCCATGCCGAACAAAGTACTGAATACCCCTAGCCCCATCAATCAAGGATTGGTAAGTCATAGACCTGATCTCAGCACCGGTAGGCTCCCTGGCCCACCATTCGTTTCCTCCAAAGGCCTGGGGTACAATCCAGACTGGCTTTTCAAGGTAAAATTCTTTGACCAGGTTCCTGGTAATCCGTCCTACCTCACTCACTGAACCTGTGGGAATCGGATAGGGATCAGCCATAACAATATCCATAGCATTGGCATATTTCCTTGCTCTTAAGGGAGTCATAAAAACGATTGATATTGGATGATATGGATCAAGTGTTTTGATAAGATTGTAAATTTCTTCCAGTGGTTCAGGTGGTACACCATGTCCAACCGGTTCATCAGATATATACCAGGCCAATAAAGCAGGATGATCTTTAAACTCATTAATCTCATCAATGAGCAATTTTCTTTTTTCTTCATCGCTTCTTCCATCGGCCAGGCGGAAACCCACTCCTCCACCTCCAGAAACCCGCAGAAGATTATAATGCACCTTCATACCAATTGAAGCACAACGATCCATATAGTTTCTCCTATCATTTATGGTTTTTTGGGCAATTGTTTGATAGGGGGACATCATATTAAATCCCCTGACAACCTCCTCTTCAGCCAGCGTTGGTTGAACCGGAGAATAACAATAAAACCCATAGGGTATATAAGGCAATCCATCCACTATCAGACTACCAGTTGAATGATTTATTTTAACCTCGTTGTATTTAGGTGTTCTTTTAACTATGGTAAGAGCTATTTCCAAAAGGGAAGCGTTCGCCCGCCTTAGACTGCAGTTAATTATACTCTCGCCAACAGGCAAATGTGCTATAGATACAGGGATTTTATTCAGACCAGGCTGGAATTTGGCAGGAACAGTCAATTCTTCACCACCTACATAAATGAAGAACTCAAGGGAATTCAGAGCCTTAGTAGATGGCAAGTAAATAAGAACATTTGCTTCCTTCTCATTAGTATAGTAATCCTGTTCCATCAAAACCTTCATTCCCTGTCCATATAATGAAGAAAGACCCGCAAAAAGGATTAGAAAAAAAAGAAAAAAGACAGGAGGTTTTAGTTTCAGGGGCATATAAGCAAAAATTACAGAGATAATCTATTTCGAATACCAGAAGCGTTCGATTTCTTCGAGTGATTTTCCTCTTGTTTCCGGCACTTTTTTAATGGTAATCCAAATGGCAGGTGTACACAATAAGGCAAAAATCCAGAATGTACCGGATGGGCCAATATTTTCCAATAGCCATGGAACAGTTTGTCCAACAATAACATTGGCTGCCCACAATGAAAAGGTTGCCAGTGCCATAGCTCTTCCTCTTATTTTTGTTGGGAATATTTCAGATAACAGAACCCATACCACCGGTCCAAAGGAAAATGCAAAACAGGCAATAAATGAAATAATAAAAACAAGAATCCAAATGCCGGAATCCAGGCCTATTTGAAATAAGAAACCTACTATCAGCAAAGATATTGCTGCTCCAGAAACTCCTGTAATAAGCAATGGACGCCGCCCGAATTTATCTATTGTTGCAATGGCAATAAAAGTAAACACCACGTTGACCAGTCCGATTGTTACCTGTCCACCCAGAGATTCTCCGAGTGTAAAACCAGCTTCGTTTAATATTTCAGGTCCATAATAAATGATAGCATTTATACCACTGAATTGAGATAAAACGGCCAGCACTACACCTATAATGATAGCTGGTTTAAGCTCCTTACCGAACAAATCACGAAAGGACCCTCCTTCGATCTGGATAACCTGCTGAATTTCTTCGATTTCCCGATTTGCCTCCTGTTCGTTTACAATTCTGCTAAATGCCTTTAAAGCCTTCTCATTTGAATTTTGCTTTACCAGCCACCTTGGGCTTTCAGGCACAAAGAACAGGCTAATCAGGAACAAACCTGCCGGAATCATTTCCGTTCCAAACATTCCACGCCATACCTCTTTTCCTATAACCAGTCCCATAAAACTATCCGGATTGGAAAATACTGAAGATTCAGAAAGTTCATGAAGCCAGGCATTTGAAAAATAAGCAAGCAAAATACCCAGTGTTATAGCCAATTGATAAATTGCTACCAATCTACCGCGCAAATAGGAAGGTGAAAATTCGGATATATAAAGCGGGGAAAGTACCGAGGCTACTCCAACACCCATGCCACCGATTATTCGATATATGATAAGTGTAGTAAAGGAACCAGAAATCATGCAGCCCAGAGCGGATAGCATAAATAAAGAAGCAGATAACATAAGAACTGGTTTCCTACCATATTTGTCGCTTATTCTTCCTGCAATAGAGGCCCCTGTTAAACATCCAACCAGAGCTGAGCTCACAAACCACCCCTTTAAAACACTGTCTAAATTAAACTGATCAGTAACAAAACCTATTGTACCAGAAATAACTGCCGTATCAAAACCAAATAGAAATCCCCCCAGTGCTGCCACAGAGGCAATGAAAATGAGGTTTATTTTATGTTTAGAAATTAATTTGGTCATATCAATATGCAGATTTATTTTCGAAATATATACACTTACAAAGCTCTTATATTATCCAAATCTTATTGTTAATACATTGTAGCTACCACTCTATCAAGCTCCAAATAAGAAATTAATCTTTCCAAACCCTACCATCCTGCCGAATATGTAAAGTTTCACCCATCTTAGTGGCAGGGACAATAATTTCAAAAAGGTTTGTGGTTGTTTCTATTTGTATGGATCCAACAAAGGATTTTTCAAAGTCTCCGGAAACTCCAAGGTCTTCTATATTGCTTGCAAATTTCTGATTTCTTTCGAAATAGTTTTTCTGAGAATAATATAATTTCCGAAGTTTAAGCTTGATTTCCTCGTCAGGGTTTTCAATAAAAATTTCTTCCCCCTGCCCCACTATTAAATCAGAAAATTGTACATAGCCCCAGAGCTCGGGTAAATGCATGTTTATTACTCCCTGGGGTGACCACACCCAATTGTTTTCTGGTAATGGCTTCCCTGAATCCGGATCTTTTCTCTTTACATATTTCCCATCAATTATATCGGTTGTCCATTGCACTCTTGAAAAATCAATTCGCCATTGTTCCCCAGCTTTTGGAGCTCTGGATTCAGGAGCGCACTCTTTCAATATTTTCCATGGCATAGCAATTTCCAAGCTCCATTTCTCATCCACATCTGAAGGATCATTTATAGACCCATACACTTTAACAGCCACCTTCATTCCATTAATATTCCACCCATTTATTGCAGGACCTCCATCCCTATATGGTTTGGCCAATAGTAAATCCCATTCTGTGCCAAAAGCATTCATTTCAAACTCATAATAATTATGGGTATCGCCATCCGGGTCAATAAAAACCTCAAAATCATTATCATAGAAAATTATGGTATCTCTTTGTCTCAATGTTGCCCAAACATGTGGTTCTTCTAGTTCGGCTGAAATATACAAATAGGTTTCATCCCATAATATTTTGGCATGAGCGCTATGCAGGGGTTTTGGTTTTATGTCGCCTTCAATATCCTCGAAATATTCAGTCCAGGGAGCTTTACTCCATGAGTCTTCATCAATTATCCCATCTACTTTAACCGGAGAAATGGCTTTGTAAGCTACGTATTGCCTGGGTTTGAAAGCGAGGTCAGATTGTGTTACATATTCTTGTTGAACATCTTCCTTCGCTGTTTGTTGACTGCAAGAACTCAAAAACACAGATAAAACTAGAAAAGCGCCGATAAATTTATTCATTTTGATAGATTTTTATTAACGAAATCCCCTTGTTATAGCACCTAATAGTGTATTGTTATAATCCTGAGTATATTCCCAAACCATGATTCCACCAATTCCTTTTTCCCGAATATACTCTGTTTTATATTTTATTGAAACATCATTGTCGTAGGTAATGAAAATTCTATCGTTTGAGCTCCAAAGGTATGGAGCCATTGCTTTCGAGTCCCAAAATTGAATAAAATCCGGATCACTCATATAGCCTGTAGTTATTGCAGCAAAAGTAAGAGCACCAGCACCACCAGTATAAGACTGATATAATCCTTTATTCTGATTGGTTACCCCACTCCACCAGCGTCCATAAAAAGCAGCCCCCATAATAATCTTTTCGGGTGGTACGCCATTTGAAAGGTATAGATCAACCGAGCTTGAAGAACTAAACTTTGAGCCAGGATCATCATTTGAAGGATAGAGATTGGTGTGATGTCCAGTTGTTGAACTCCATGAACCTTTGAAATCATAATCCATCACATTATAAAAATCAAGAACCGGAGTAATTTTGTTTATTTCCATTCGATCTATTGACCAGGAAGCAGATCCTGAAGCAATGGTCAAAAGATATGGGTTTTCTGGCATGCGCATATCCAGCACACTCAAGCTATCCAAATGGTATCGTAAATTGTTAAGCATTCTTGTAAAATTTTGCTTATCCTCTGGACGACTATCGGGACCATACCCAGGAAACTCCCAATCAAGATCAACCCCATCAAGCTTATGCTTAACAATAAAATCTATAACACTACTTGAAAATTTACTCCTGGATTCTTCGGTGAGTGCAGCATCGGAAAAACCACCAGAAAGGTTTGCTCCACCTACAGAGATTAATACTTTCAAATCAGGGTTTTTGGTCTTTAATCCAACCAGATCAGAAAGTATCGAAGAATCTTGCTCTGAGGAGCTAAATATTACACCATTCCTAACTTCTGCAAATGCATAATTGATATGGGTTAAATTTTGAGCCAGAATCCTGGTAAAATCAATACCTCCCCACTGAGGCACATAAGCAACCACCTTATAATCACCATCAGGAAGATCCGGAGTTTCCGGTCCCTCTTCCTTTTTACAAGAACCTAGAATGATAAGAAATGTGCCAATAAAGCTTAGATACTGAATTAGACTAATCCGGGTATTAAATATCTTCATTCCCAACAACTCTATTTAAGAATATATGTACTTTTTTGAGCCAACAAAGATATAATTTTGTGCAAGACTATTGGTTGTGGAGATCTCAGCATTTACTGTACAACAATTTCATCGACAAATAACCATGCTTTTTGGCCTGCTCCTGGGTGCCAGGAAGGAATACTTGTCAGGTTTTTAGCAACTACCTTAACATATCGGATATTTATCCTACCCACCTCAGTTTCAAACTTTTGAATTATTGGGGAGTTCTCATTTGCTGACAAATTGTTACCGATCACTTCAAAGTCAATAAATTCTTCCCCATCCCTTGATACAGATATATGGACTTTTTCTGGCGGAAAAATCCAGCTTCCCAAATCCTGTATAAAAGCTAAAGAGACTTTTGAAACGGTTCTAAGTCTTTTTAAATCAATCAGTACATCTAAATCATTGCCTTCATACCCCTGCCATTTACCATCCTGAAAATTATCACTTCCCAGTATTCCATTTACAAGGCATTTTTCACCCCCACCTGAATATCTTGAGTCGAATTGAGTATTTTGAATCAGTTCTGAAGCAATAGCTTTATGCCGAACTATTTCAACCCTGGAAACATTAAGTGAGGGAACGTTCCCCCTAAAAACCCTTGCTTTTAAACTACCAGACATTGAGAAGTGAATGGGTTTTATGTATTGCCTCGATTTAAGCACCGGATCGGGACCGTTTATGGTATATCGTACTTGCAGATTCGGGTCGGGAGATTCAATTTCAAAACTTATGCTCTTCTCAGAAAATCCATCCAGTTGCGAAATACTAACCATTTCTGTCAGAATTTGAAACTGGTCGGTTCGAAAAGAGCTTGCGGGTAATCCATCTGCATTAAATAAAGTGGCATTGGGTGTATTTGAAAATGCATATCTAACTGCATATGGATTCACTACCTTCTCGCTCCAAACGAAAATAGAGTTTCCTTCTATTGAAGCCATTGCATCGTGAAAAACCTGGTCCTTCCCAGCAATTATAAATCCCGTTTCCTCTGAAGTTCTCAGTTCCAATCCAGAATCAACATGATCAAAACTAAGTCGAATACCCCTTATCTCTTCAAGAAATGGGATTTCTTCCACGCGGCCTCTGGTAAATAATGGACCAGAATATTCCAGCGAATTATATCCATAGGTTTGTGCAAGAGCCTGAAATGCCAATCTTTTTCCAATATCCTGCTTGTTTTTTGGATGTATATCAGAGAAGTTTCCAATATCCAGAGCAACTGCCATTCCTGTTGCTGGTACTTCAAGTGTTTGCAACTGAGCCTCCCTTAGCAAAGCTCCTGCCAGGGGTTCATTGTATTGGTAGGGAGCGATCTGTACGAAATAGAATGGGAAAATACCCAGATTAAACTCTCTTCTCCAACTCCAGATCATTTCACTAAATAGATCTTTATAATACACAGCATCATTTCTATTTGACTCCCCCTGGTACCAAATTGCTCCCTTTATCTTATATCTCAGCAGCGGATGAATCATCCCATTATACAGGCTACCAGGCTTATCCTGAGGCCTATATTCCTTATCTGAATCAAAGTGATAAAAGGCCAAATTTTCTGCAGTTTCAATCGCATTGGATGGGGTCCAGGCCTGTGCGGGTGTGCCTCCCCAGCTGGAATTTATTAATCCTACAGGCACATTAAGTTTCCTTGTAAGTTCCCTGCCATAAAAAAATGCAACCGCGCTAAAATCATCCACAGCATCCAGGGTAGCTATTTGCCAGGCACCAGAACAAGTATCCTGAGGGAGGTCAGCAGTATTTCTTGCCATGGTGAACAATCGAATGGTGGAATAATCATTATTCGTAAAATCTTCCTTGTCCTTTATAAACGTATCAGAATCCCATCCTCCCAGCCGATTTATTGTAAATTCCATATTTGATTGACCGGAACAAAGCCAGACTTCGCCAAACAAAACGTTTTCTAGAATTATCTTTTTGCCTTTTCCTTTAATTAAAATTTCGTGAGGTCCTCCTGCAGATCCGGTAGTCAATGTGGTACTCCAATTGCCCTTTTCATCCGTTATAACTTTTTTCTTTACCTTATTCCAATCAACTTTGATCTTGATCACTTCTCCCGGCTCGGCCCAACCCCAGAAAACGACCTCTGTGTTCTGCTGCAAAACCATATTAGATTGAACCAGGGCAGGTAATCGAACTTCTGCACTGGCTGAAAGAACAAAAAACAGGAAGGCAAGAAATAAACTTTGTAATTTAAAGGAATTCATAATTTTGAAGATAAATCACATTTTACAAAAACACAATAACCAATTAAAACGAAACTATTCAGACATAGAAGGAGGGAAAGCTGAATCCTGGCTCCATAGTTCTAAATTAGGTTGACTTCCCATAGTCATTTCCAGGCTACCCCCATCAAGGATTTCCTTATGGTAGATGTAGCATCTTTCCAAATCTTTCCCATTCAACTTAACAGACTGAATATACTTATTCTGATCTGAATTATTATTCACCAAAACTTTGAATGTTTTACCACTTCCAGTATTGAATGAGACTTTATCAAACAAGGGGCTTCCGATGACGTAAATTCCTTCTGATGGATTAACCGGATAAAATCCAAGAGAACTTAAAATATACCATGCAGACATTTGTCCACAGTCCTCATTTCCGCTCAAACCATCCGGGTTATTGTGATACATCTGATTAAGGATTCTTCTGACCATTGATTGAGTTTTCCATGGGGCACCTGCATAATTGTATAAATAGGCGATATGATGACTGGGTTCATTCCCATGTGCATACTGACCAATAAGACCGGAAATATCATTTGAAGCATTTTCTCCAGTTACGGACTCTTTCATTTCAAAAAGTGAGTCCAGTTTGGTTATGAAACTTTCCTTCCCTCCCATCAAGCCAATTAAACCTTTAACATCGTGCGGAACAAACCAGGTATATTGCCAGGCATTGCCTTCCGTATATTCATCATCTCTATGGTTTGAATAAAGGGGATCGAAAGGTGTTTTCCACTCCCCATTTTCAAGTTTTCCACGCATAAATTTAGTACTTGGATCAAAATGGTTTTTATAATAAGCTGCTCTATTAATGTATTCTTTGTACTCTTTTTCCTTTCCCATTTTCTTTGCCATAGCAGCTATACTCCAATCGTCATAGGCATACTCCAAGGCTTTTGAGACAGATTCATTTTCCTTATCAGCAGGTATAAATCCAAGTTTGCGATAAAAATGAAGCCCCCTTGAATTTTGTAATGACGATTTCATCATTGCTTCAAAGGCCTCCTCCTCATCAAACCCGGTAAAGCCTTTCAAATAAGCATCGGCAATTACCGGAATAGAATGGTATCCTATCATTGTATTTGTTTCATTGCCCTCCAATTCCCATACGGGTAACAGGCCAGATTCACGGTAAAATGACAACATGGAATTTATCAGACCAGGTACTTCCTCAGGCAATATTAATGTAAAAAGTGGATGTGCAGCCCGGAATGTATCCCATAAAGAAAACACTGTAAATCGTTTATCTCCATTTGTACTATGCACCTCACTATCAGGGCCGGTGTATTCATTATTCAAATCAGAATATAAGGCAGGGGCAAGCAACGAATGGTAGAGAGCTGTATAAAAAATAGTCTTTTGATCCTGATCTTCAGTTTTAATACTAACTCTCTGAAGTTGTTTTTCCCAAACTTCCGAAGCTTCCTTTCTCACCCGGTCAAAATCCCAGTCTGGAATTTCTTCATTGAGACTTCTGAGCGCCCCTTCAATACTTGCGGAGGAAAGACCTACTTTTAATAAAACTGTTTTTGAATCTTCCTCGGAAAAGCTAAATACTCCCTGCACTCCAGGACCAGAAATTTCAGATCCACGATTAGGCGTGCCTGAATCGATCCCGGTAAAATCTATAATTGGCTGATTAAATCTTGCTGCAAAATATATGATTTGATTCCTTGCCCAACCCACTGACCTTCTGTATCCAGTTATTAAGCCATCATCTACCTTTATATAAGTTTCAACTGGTTTATCCCAATTTATTTTGAAACCCAGGTCAAAAACAATCTTCCTTGGGCCGTCCTCATTGAATTCATAACGATGAAAACCTGTTCTCAGCGTGGTCGTTAACTCCACCTTAACCTTTGAATCATCTAAATAAACAGAATAATAACCAGGTTCTGCTTTTTCTGAATCATGCGAAAACTTTGACCAGTATTTTCGCATATAGCTGGTTCCCCCATTCAAAGTATCCGGAGTTACTCTTTTATTGATTGGCAAAACAGATATGTCTGCCAGATCGCCAATTCCTGTGCCACTTAAATGCAAATGGCTAAAACCGGCAATAACAGAATCGCTAATGTGGTAACCTGAGCACCAATCCCATCCGGATGTTCCATTATCCGGACTCAACTGAACCATTCCAAAAGGAAGGGCGGCACCTGGATAGGTATGTCCATGACCTCCAGTTCCAATAAAAGGGTTTACATATGTTACAAGTTTATCATCACCTGGCTTCTCTGATAAGCATGAAGAAAATACTATCAGTACCATCATTATTGACAGGGCTCCAAAAATTTTATTGTATTTCATGTTTGAGCAATTCTGAATTAAGTATTAATGAGCTTCTATTTAATATTTTTTACAAGCTGTTCGCCTATTCCAATCTTATAGCCACCTGAATAATAGCGTATTGTATTCTTGTCTAAAATTAAGATCAGGGGTAAATTTGCACTTACATCCTTTTTGAGAACTTCAGATGCTGAAATTAATAGTTCAGATTCATGATCTATATAAAATTCGGAATTTTCTGGTAGGTCATAATATTTTGCCGGATCAAAGGATGCAGTTAGCTTATTAGAAGGCACCAGAAAAACCAATTTACCATCCCATTGCTCAAAATCATCTTTTAGCAAGGGAATGTCTTTCAGAACATGTTTTGAAGGTTCTCTATCCGGATCAATCCAAATTACAATAGCTTTATCACCTGAAATCACATTTTTAAGGGAAATAGCCTCATTTGTAAAATTTTGCACCTTCTGCTCAATATCAAAGCTACCGTAATCAGCATTTTCCCTCTCATTTTCGCGCAATTTTACAGGAATCACCTTTTTCTCATCTTCCTTTAGTCTAAAAAAACGGGTAGTATTTAAAACACTTCCATCACCCATTCGGTTGCCTGTTATAAGCATGTACTCTCCCACAGGCAGGGTCAATGGTTCTAAAAAAAAAGTATTCTTGTTGCCAAAACCTAAAAATATGGTTTTATACTTCCCTTCAGAGATATGTGCAAGCGTATAATGAATGTGATATCCAGGTACCATTGTTGAATTCTCATTTTCAAAAGAAATGGTTCCTGTTTTCTGACTGTAAATTTTATCCTCTAAGAAATAGGCATTATGCCATTCCTCGTTTTGATAATATTGTGGAATCTGAAATTCCATATTTAGGCGAGCAGGGATACCCAAGCTACGACATAAAGCAACAAAGAATATTTTACGGGAATACTTATCTGAAACCTTTAAATTGTAAACACCAACAGGTGTGATGGGAACATCGTAATAATTATCAGTTTCATTTAACAAAATATTATCATCGATCCATACTATTAATTGTGCTGGTGTGGGTTTGGTATTATCCCCTTTTATAAAAGCGTTTTGCAAAAATTTGCGATAGTCAGTAAGAAGCTCATTGCTCACCCTTGGAGAAAGAACATATTCAAGATAAAACTGGTGATCATTTCCAGAAAGATAATCAGTATTTGCAATAGCATTGTGCAGATGATCAAGAAAAATAAAAGCCGGAACATCGCGAAGATCTTTATCTGAAACCTGCTTAAGCAGGTTAATGGCATCCACTTTATCTGATTCTTTCAGGCTTTCAAGATATTTTTTGATCTCTGAATAGTTTCCTTCACTTTTCTTAAATAATTCCTTTACTATCCCAGGCTCCAGCCCAACCTTCTCGGCAATCGAAGATGCACTTTCAGTCTCAATAAAACTAGAAATATAATCCGTGCGAATAGAGTCTTCTTGCTTTAACCTACTGTTGTTTTCCTCCCTCCCTTCTGAGGAAACTGGCAGAGGATCTCTAAGTTTTGGGGGCTCAAGGTCCCAATTATATTGAGCCTCCTCAATAGGCGATTTCTTTAACTCTAAAACCAGTGTATCAACTCCGGAAACACTAATTTTCTTAAAATTATAATTCCCGTCTTTTGAAGCCCAGACCAATATATCCCCAAGTCCTGTCATAAATGAAACAAATCCATTGCTATTGGATTGAATGCTTGCTAAAGGGAAAAATTCTGCATAGTTGTATAAATTAAAGCTAACCTCTGCACCTTCCAGTGGTTCATTATTTTCACCCAATACTTTAACATATATTGTTTTCGTTTCAGCATATCTCTCCAAGGTGTTAATCTCACCATAATTTGATGCATTTTGAACAATTGGTTCATTACCATTATAAAGGCCAAATGCTTTTGTATGTACCAACATTGCACGTCTTGCAGGTTCTGTGAACCAGCCCATATCAAGAGATGGCTCCGGCTCACATGCCCCTAAATATTGCCAGGTTCCATTTAGCCATACCTCAACCCAGGCATGATTGTCATCAGAGTGAGCCCAACGTGGTGTATATACCTGTCTGGCTGGAATAGATACCGCACGAAGTGCCATGACTGTGAAGGTAGATTCTTCACCACATCGCCCGTGAGCAGATTTCATGGTATTCATTGGTGACGAGGTTCTTATATCTGCCCCCATATAACTTACTTTTTCATGGCACCAATGATTAATCTCCAAAATAGCTTCTTCAAGCCCCATTCCCTGGACTCTTTCTTTTAAATCATTGTAATAGGCCAATCTGAATGTATCAAGATTTTCATTATTTACCCTGTAAGGAAGAACAAAATGCCTAAAAACGTCATCTGGGATGCTGTTTCCCCAGGGCAGTTCAGCCCTGGACTTTAAAGAAATTCTGACCTGGTTAAGAAAAAAATCCCCGTTATAATCAGCCAGGTCATTTAAAGGCATATAGGCAAACAGATATTTCAATGCACCAGACTCTTCATCAGATAATTTGCTGTCAAAAACACTAAAAAGATCACCTTTTCGATGTTTAGCAATCTCTTTCCTTGCTTCAAACTTGCTATCAACATCTGCCTGTAGTTTTAGATCATCCTTTTGGCTTTTGTCCTGGCACCCAATAGAAAAAAGCATGAAACAAACGAGTAGTAGAATATTTCTAAATTTCATTTATAATGGATTTCAATTTTATTAAATTATTGAAGATTCACTCTTCCAAAAAAAAGTAATTTTATGATTTAAAAAGAGGCCACAATTTATAAAATTTCAACCGAATTGACTCTCATTTGTTGGGAATTCTAGAATTCATATAGAGTATTTAATAAATAAATGAATAATAATTTCAATTTTTAATCCGAAAAGATCAGATCCCTTAAAAACCCAGCACCATAAGCATTTGTATTTACTGCATGATATTTGTACTTTCGAGACAATATTAATGGGTCTCCTTTGTTCTACAGTTCCTAAAAAGAAAAGGCTAATTGAAGTATTAGGAGACTATATTTATATACTTCTTGAAAAGATTATTCATAATAGTATTAATACCAGCCCTCATTTCAATTCCCTCATTTGCACAGGGAGGCTATGATTATATTCCTTTTGGTTTCAACAACTCAATAGAAATAGAAAGCTTTGCACTTAAGACTCAACCCCATATCAGCTTTGCTGTGATCAATTCCTCTGAGGTTGAAAAAAATGTAATTGCAAAACAAAAAAAATACAAAGGTTCCAATTATAAGAATCGCAGTAATAATCCGCGAGTCAGCAGGCCAATAGGTGTCAACCTCATATACGGTGGCCCGGTATATTTTGGTGCCTCGGCAAGTTACTTTATTAAGCCCGATATAAATTTGAAAGCTGGAGGTGGCTCCTCCGGAGTCTTTGCTGGAATGGAGTACCACATTGTTGGTTTTAGAAATAATCCATGGACACCCTATGCTGGTGTATTTGGGACCTATTCATTTTCAGGATATATAGGTTTATATATACCACTGGGCTTTCAGTATATCCATACAAAAGGCTTCTCATTTGGGTTTGAACTAGCATTTTGGATGAGAGATTATATTGATGCTGCTAGTGAGAACCAAAATATAGAACTTGAATATTTGGGTTCTGGCTCTATCCGTCTGGGGTATTATTTTTAAACGAAACTTTCCTTTTGGAAAACCTTATATCTTAAGATAATAAACCATACCCCACTCTATCCAATCAGCGATACCACCATTCTGGGTTTTTAAGGTTAAATTAACATGTAGTTGGTCAATAATCCGTATTCTCCCGCCGGCGCGCATGTACCAGCCACCACGGGCAGGTGATTCCTTATAGATATAGGCACCAAAGTAATAAATAAAGGCAAATCTTTCTATTAAATACTGAATACCAATATGTGTTCCAAAAGACATTTTCGACAAAGTAGAAAAATCATTTTCTTCCCAATCTGGATAAGATTCAACCAATGATCCATCATAAAACATATCCATACCAACTCCTGTTTTAATTTTTCGGGCTACTTGATATGCCCAATCAACTGTGGTTGAACTAGTAAAATAACGGATCCCAGTTGGCTCACCTATTGGACGCTCTGATAAGACAGTACCCACAGCATACATAAACTGAAATTCATGGTGGGTTTTAAATTCAGGCTTATCTCTCTTAATATATTCTGGCCTAACCGTTGGTTTATAATCCGGATACTTTTCTTTTGTATAGTTTTTAATTGGGTTAAAATTGTATTTAACCCCAATATTTAAACCAAGCGTATTTACTCCTTTTTGAGGAGTATACATTCTCCCATTTGAAAGGTGGGTTAGGCCATAGCCCAGACTAAGGTCTATACGGTCTGATAGTCTGTAATAAAGTATAAAATTGGCATTGAAATACATATTAACTTTTGATCCAATAACATTCTGAAATGGATTCTCTTCAGGATCATATGGTTTTAGATTAAATGCAAGACCAAATGAACCATCCACATTAAAAGTAAACTTTCCAAAACGAACAATGGGAGTTCCAAAATAAAAAAATAATGCCATGGGTCTTCCAATTACTGAAACAGCCTCAACCCCTCCCAAATCACCAATATAGGATCCAAAACCATATTGGGGATAGTTATGAAGCTGTTGCCACATTTGCCTTCCTGTTGACTGGAAACCATATCTCAATTCAAGACCCTGGTAGCCATTTGAGAAAACCTCTTTCATATATTCCGAGCTGGTAGGATTCTTTCCATTATGATACATTAGCTGAAAGTAATTGTAATAACCATAATCTTTGGTCCTACTGAAATCCTCAGGATCAAAAGAGGAAACCTCCTGGCCGTTAACAAGACAAAATGGGGCTAAAATCAATATGGCAAGCAGAATTGACCTCATTTACCGGGCTTTTTTACGAATTCATTTAGGGTGCAGGTAAATACTCTTGGTTTTGGTCGGTAGATATTTCCTCTGGCCAAATCCACCCCAAAACCAATGCCACCGGTACAAATATCAACAATGGAGTATACTGCATTTATTCTACGAAGTATAAGATATTGCTGAGACTCAAACCCCTCTGCCTTTAATTCGAGTAAACTTCCATGCTGTATTTCATCTTTATCCAATTTAATCTTACCTGGACCTTCACCAATGAAATTACCATCCAGATACACCATGATGTTTTGCGGGCAGGCATCTTTTACTACAAAAGTGTTTTTTTTCCCACCCAAAATGGTAGCACAACTCTGAAAAAATAAAGTAGAAATAACAACTAGTACAATGAATACAATATTGATATGGTTCTTCCTCAAATCTATTGCTATTAAGGTCTTAATTGGGCTTCGAAATTATAAAAATTCTTGAAAATGTTTGAAAATAACCATAAGATTCATGGTAAAGATTTTTCGGTTTTAAGAAGTCATGCGTTTTTAAAACAATCCCCAATTTGTACTGCAAATCTAATGTTTTAACCTAGCATGACTGAACTGTATTTCGCAATGTGTCTGAAGATTAGATATTACTATCAAAAAAAGTAATACAGAGAAACCAAACTTTTAGTTTGCATAGTTTTCTCATTAAAACTATCCAATATAAATACTACTTCTTTTTTACTGGTTTATAACCTTTGGCTTTGGCAGCATCTTCAAGCCTTTGCTGCCATTTTGATTTCTTGGCGGGCTTTTTCTTATTTGATTCGAGCTTTTTTAACATATCATCTTCATTTACGAAACTCTTGGTAATCATGTTTTGAATAAATGTGATGATATTGGCCAGAAAATAATAATATGTTAAACCTGCAGAAAAGCTATTCAAGATAACCATAAACATAACAGGCATCATGTACATCATCCCCTTCATACCAGGCATCTGAGCACTACCCTGAGTAGGACTGTTTATTTTCATGGTAATAATAGTAGACACTGTCATTAAAATGGTAAATAGACTAACATGATCACCATACATAGGTATATCCCATGGTAAGGTTAGGATTGAATCATAAGTTGAAAGGTCTGTTGCCCATAAGAAACTCTCCTGCCGCAATTCTATTGAGGTGGGAAAGAACCTAAACATAGCAAACAAAATAGGCATTTGAAGAACCATCGGTAAACATCCTCCCACAGGACTAACCCCCACCTTTTTATACAGTGCCATGGTAGCTTGCTGTTTTTTCATGGCATCATCCTTCTTTGGGAACTTGGCGGTCAATTCATCAATCTGAGGTTTTAGAACCCTCATTTTTGCCTGTGAAATATATGATTTATAAGTAAGAGGGAACAAAGCCATTTTAATTATTACGGTTAATAACAAAATTATCAGACCGTAATTGGCAAAATATCTATTAAGCCAGTCAAATATATTAATGATTACATATTCGTTTATCCAGCGAATAATATTCCGACCCAGAAATACCAGTTGATCCAGGTCCATATCATACTTTTTGAGTGTTTTTATATGATTTGGCCCCAGATAGAAATGCATTTTAAAGGTTTCGCTATCTTCTCCATTGAAAGGGATGCTTAACTTCGACTGGTAGAATCTCAAATAGGGACTATCTTCAGGCAACTTTTCAGAACGTACCCATGCATTTAGAAAAGGTTGATCATCTGCGATAAGAACAGATGAGAAAAATTGGTCTTTGTAAGCCAACCATTTAATTCGTGTAGTTACTTCCTGCTCCTCGACTTCTTTTGTAGATCGTTCTCTTGATCCATCAACCACATCCTGATAATACTTGTATTTAAAACCTGTATAGTAATCTTCGTTCTTCCGTCCTTTTTCCTGTTGAGGAAGATACATTTCCCATGATAAATCCAATGAACTCAGGTTTCGTGCAAAAACGTCCTGCATACCTGATATAGACATATCAAAGTCGAGCATATAATCATTTGGCTTCAAAGTATAGATATAGTCTATGTACTTGCCCTCACCTGCTTCAAGTCTCATAGTTACACTTTCAGGTTGATCCTGGACTACAATCAACTGTTTATCAGTTTGAGCTTTGAAATAGAGATCGTTGGTTTTTATAGCATGATTATCCTGTGTGAAAAATTGTATCCCAAATTTGGTAGAATCTCCATTAAATAAAAATAGAGGTAGTGTATCATAGGTGTGAAAAGTCTTCAATTCAGCAGAATAGAGCCTTCCTCCTTTGTTTGAAATTCTTAACCGGACCAAGTCATTTTCAAGGGTAGTAAATTCTAAATCTCCGGTAGCAGCATCTGCAAATAAGCCATACTGTTCACTAACAACTGTGGGGTCTTGTGGAGGTGTCTCAATAGCTTCATTCACTAAATCAATTTCAGCTCCAGGCGATCGACCAGCTTCCTCTGAAGTATCAGATTTCTCCATTGATACTCCCATAATCTGATTTATATCGTTGATTTGACCTTTTGGGTAGGTCTCTTTCGGCTTATATGATGAGGCTTTTCGATAAGCTAAAATTGCACCATCATAATCTTTAGCCAGATACAAGGAATCTGCTACTGTTATTTCTTTTGTATATGACTTGTCAAGTTTGGAATTGTTATAGTAAGTATACCCAATAAATATAACTCCAATCAACAAAATCCCAATAATTGTATTTCTGTCCATAAATAAATTACAAAATTACTATTAACTATTCCTGCATAGAAGCTTTAACAAATCCGACAAATAATGGATGTGGACTAATAACTGTACTTCTATATTCCGGGTGAAACTGAACTCCAACATACCATTTATGATCCGGAATTTCTAATATCTCCACCAATCCGGAATCAGGATTGATACCAACTGATTTCATTCCCGCTTCCTCAAAATTCTTTAAAAACTTATTATTGAACTCATATCTGTGTCTATGCCTTTCGTTGGTTTTTAACTTACCATATGCCCGGTATGAGTTACTTGCTTTCTTAATGTTACAAGGATATGCCCCCAACCTCATGGTACCTCCCTTTTCTGTCAATCCTTTCTGCTCTTCCATAAGGTCAATTACCGGATAAGGCGTGCGCTCATTCATTTCTGTTGAATCTGCATTTTCGAGGTTCAATACATTTCGTGCAAATTCAATTACAGAACACTGCATACCCAGGCAAATTCCAAGATAGGGTATGTTGTTCTCTCTGGCATATCGCGCAGCCGCTATCTTACCTTCCAGCCCCCTGTTGCCAAATCCGGGGGCAACCAGTATACCCTGCAAGTCAGACAGTTTCTCCTCTGCATTTAAATCATTAATTGACTCAGAATGGATATATTGCAAATCAACTTTGACTTCGTTTACAGCTCCTGCGTGAATAAAAGACTCAGAAATAGATTTATAAGCATCGTGTAATTCCACATATTTGCCAACAAGTCCTATTTTGATAGTTCTTTTTGGACTCTTTATTTTTAAAACAAACTTTTTCCAGGGCTTAAGCTCTGGATTACCGCCAATTTCCAGACCCAGCTTCTTCAAGGTAACCTTGTCCAGCTTTTCTTGCTGCATTAACAAGGGTACCTCATATATTGTGGAGACATTCACCGATTCAATAACTGATTCAGTATCAACATTACAAAATAAAGCCACCTTTGCTTTAATTTCATCATTTAAATTTCTTTCTGCACGTAAAACAAGTATATCTGGCTGAATACCATACTCTTGCAAAATCTTTACAGAGTGCTGCGTTGGCTTGGTTTTCAGCTCACCTGTCGCAGCAAGATAGGGAACCAGCGTTAAATGCACAACAAGGCAATTCTGGTTGCCTAACTCCCATTTTAACTGACGTACAGATTCAATATAAGGTAGTGACTCAATATCACCTACTGTTCCGCCAATTTCTGTAATTACGATATCGTATTTATGTTTCTGAGCAACATACTTAATACGCCGCTTAATTTCATCAGTAATGTGGGGAATAATCTGTACTGTTTTACCCAGATAATCTCCTGCTCTTTCCTTGTTAATTACTGTTTGATAAACCTTGCCAGTAGTTACATTGTTTGCTTTTGAAGTCGGAGCATTAAGAAACCGTTCATAATGACCCAAATCGAGATCTGTTTCAGCTCCATCTTCTGTCACATAGCATTCTCCGTGCTCATAGGGATTAAGAGTTCCCGGATCAACATTAATATATGGATCTAGTTTAGATATTGTAACATTATAACCTCTTGATTGAAGCAATTTTGCTAATGAGGCTGAGATTATTCCTTTTCCAAGAGAGGAAGTAACTCCTCCTGTTACAAAAATGTATTTGGTAGGTTGCAAAGTATTTGTTTATTAAAGGTTATAGTGGTCTAAATTTATAAAACAGGGTACAAAGCTACTTGAAAACAGCTAAATAAGCTACAGATTATCAATCATTTTTATTTTGTCCTTCAAGTTCTCCAGATTCTTTTTAGCCTGATCGATTTTCTTGGTAAACTCTTCGATCATCGAATTCGCACTCTCAGACTTAGCAAAGAAACCAATATTATTCTCCCAAAGGACTATATCACTTTCAAGTTTTTTAACCTTATTAATAAATTTCTCGCGTTCACTGTATAATTTCCCTTTTGCATTCGGATTCGATTCCAACTCACTTAGCTTATTTTTAAATTTAAGCATATTTTTACGTGAATCATCGATATTGAGGCGATCAAAAAAATCATCAACTACTTTGCGGTATTTTTGAAGAATTGCCTCCTTCTTCTTCAATGGAACATATCCTATTTCAGCCCATTGTCTTTGAAAATCTTTCAGCTTCTCAAAATTCTCATCCATATTTTCAACAAAAGTATAGCTCTCTATCTGTTCGATAAGTTTTACTTTTGTTTTATAATTGTCATCATATGTCTGATCAATATTTGCATAAAATTCAGATTTCCTGTTAAAAAAGACATCACAGGCTGCACGGAATCTTTTCCATACCTTGTCAGACACTTTCCTGGGAACCGGACCAATTTCTTTCCATTTTTTCTGAAGTGCAATAAGATCAATTGTAGCCTTCTTCCATTCTTCACTATCCTTCAATGCCTCAGCCTGAACGCAGAGATCTGTCTTTAATTGAAGGTTATTCTGTTGCAGTTCTTTATTTTCAGAATAGAACTCCCTTTTTTGATTAAAAAAATCATCACAAGCCTTACGAAACCGATCATAAATAACTGTGTTATGCTTTTTTGGCGCAAAACCAATTGACTTCCAAGCTTTTTGAAATCCAATTATTTCACGTGAAAATTTCTCCCAGTCTTTATGCAATTTCAATTCTAGTTTCAAAACATCTTCTACCTTCTCACACAATTCTGTTTTTGCTTCCAGATTTTTTCTAAGTCCATCTTTAAGATCTTCAAAATGCTTCTGATGCTTCCTGTTAATTTTTGAAGTTGCTAAGCGAAACCTATCCCATATTTCGTCCTTTGACTCTATGGGAACAGGCCCTATTTCTCTCCATTGCTCATGATACTTTTGTAATGTTCTAAATGCCATTACAATATTACTCTCAAGCATAAGATTTTCAGCCTTCTCACAAAGTGTAATCTTTAATTCAAGGTTCTTTTTTAGATCAAGGTCACGAAGCTCTTTATTTATTTTTATGTAATCGTAAAACTTTTCAACATGATAATGATAGTTTTCCCATAAGTCTTTCAGCTTTGACTGAGGAACCAAACCAGCTGCACGCCAACGATTCTGAAGATCTCTAAATTCATGAAAAGTTTTATTAATTGACTCTTCCTTATTAATTAAACCTTTTATTCCCTCAATGATCCTATACTTTTCCTCCAGATTACCTTGTTTTGAATGTTCAAGTTGCTGAATGTATTGAAGCTTTTTCCTTTTATACACTGTAAAAGCCTCTTTGAGCTTTTCTTCTCTAGAATCTATTTCTGGCTTAAAATCTTCAATTTTGCCCCCTTCTTTTTCAAAATCGGCTTTTTTCTTATCAATTACGACTTTAAGCTTCTTATAGAAATTGGATTTAATTTGATCAAGGTCACTTTTAATTTTATGAATGGGTCGGTCCGCAATGAGAATGGTCAGGGTATTAACTAGGTCATCAAGTGAGAAGGTTGAATAATCTACCGATTTAATCTCAGTTTTATCAACCTCAGCTCCCTTTGATTCTTTAGTTTCTTTCTCTGAATCAGGTTCGGACTCAATTATGTTTGCATTGTCGATGGTCTTATCTTCTTCAATTGCTTTCTCAACAGGAGCCTTTTCCTTAATATTTTCAAGAACTTTTTCCTTTTTCTCAGGATTAATCTGATCAGCTGGTTCAACTTGCATTTTCTCCTCCGAAACAATTCCTTCTTCTATTGAACCCTTTTGATTATCAATAACTAAATCTTCTTCTTCACTTTCATCAGAAGAAACTTGTATGGAGGTTTCATCAGAAATACTTGTAGTTTCAGGTTCATTTTCCGAATTCGTATCAATGGCTTCCACCTTCTCACTTTCCTCCTCTTTAACAACTTCCTTTTCTAATTGATTTTCATCCTTTATCTTTTCAAAAGATTCTTGATTTTCATTTAATTCCTCTGAAAGGCCATTTTTTTGATCATTCGTTTCCATCACAAACATTTTTATCCTGCCAAAAGCAGGTTATAAGAGCATATAGATTTCAATTTTCCTTGGCTACGAAAATATACATTTCATGCATAATACTCAAAGAAATTCAATATTTATTAGAAGGGAATGGCTGATTTAGAATGGTCAACATTTGAGATAGTCAACTACCAGCCAAAATAAATACTAATTAAACCAACGATCAGGCCTATCATCATATTTATTATTTTCATATAGAAAAAGCTCCTCTTTGATTCAGCCAACAAAGGCAAACTACCATGACCATCCTGAACAATAGAGTTGACAAGCAAGATGCTAAAAGGAATAGCACCTGCCATATAAAGCGAAATAAATACCATATGTGGGCCTGACTCAGGTATCAAACCAACCAGTACAGCAATAATCAAAATAAGATAGATATTGCTTTCTACAAAATTTTGAACATCGATCTGGTCTTCAAGTAGATGAATAATCATCATTGCACCAAAACTCCAAAGGAATATTTTTAGAAAATGCTTTTTAATTATATGTGCCCAGATGTGTTCTTCAAGAAAATGATCTGGTACAGTAGCAACAATAAATAAGGTAAGCAGTGATCCACCAAATAAAATAGTGCTAACCCAATTCCAATCCTCAGGACCTATCTCACCAAATCCAATAAACACCAGTAAAATTGATATTCCAATTAGAAATAAGGCCCTTGTAGAAGAAGTATTTTTTAATTGAGGAATTATATTTTCTTTTTCAAAACAGGATACTTTCTGGTCTCCCTCATGAATATGATAGCTGTGATCTAAACTAAAAGGCTGGAATTCTGATATTTTAGGAAATAGATTTAATAGGAAACCAGCAATTATGGCAATTCCCAAAATTATCAATGTTATCCAGATAAATGTATTAGGAATCATGGCCAGCATAATGAAGGCCTCATCACCGGAACTAGCTATCATTACGGTTACCAGGGCAGCAAAATTCATAATTCTATGTGAATACAAGGAAACAACCGTGAATGTTCCTAAACAACCTGGAATAATCCCCATAAAAGCAGCGATAATCACCTGCATCCATTTACTGGCCTGCAAACCTTTACTCCATGTTCCACGTGTTTGTACATTGAGGTACTCGATAAGCAACATAACTACCATAACAAAACTGGTAATCATTAATGCATGGCGCAGTGAGTCGGAAATTATGTGCATTAACATAAACGAAGATATCTTGAGTTAAGAAGAACAAAAATAGAAAACAATCCTGAACCAATTGCAGATGAATAAATAATTCAGAAAAAAAATCACTATGGCTTATCTATGTTCAATTTCTAATTCTTAATAAACAGATTTAGACCGTTTATCAATTTTGTATTGATGTTGTAATAAAAATTAATATGATTTTTTTCATGTTTAATTTTGCATTAAAGAAATTAGCACTATTTTTACACGCTGAAAAAGGAATTTAGTATGAAATTCTTATCAATTATGCTTTCTATTATTTTATTACTTGCTATTCGCAGGTGATACCGGGAAAGAAATGCGATAATATAACATATAGCTTCCCGGATTACCGGGAAGTTTTTTTTTATACAAGAAAATATGCAAGCTTATAAAATCTCATTACGTAGTTCTACTACAACCCAGGGACGAAATATGGCTGGTGCCCGAAGTCTTTGGAGAGCTAATGGAATGCAAGAGAAGCATTTTGACAAGCCAGTAATAGCTGTAGTAAACTCATTTTCTCAATTTGTTCCTGGTCACGCCCACTTGCATGAGATTGGACAAATGGTAAAAAAGCAAATTGAAGCGCAAGGATGTTTTGCTGCAGAATTCAATACCATTGCTATAGATGATGGGATAGCCATGGG
>JASJGS010000104.1:0-3636 GCA_033791445.1 Bacteroidales bacterium
GTGAAAGCATCAGGACCACCAGCATCTTCAACAAGGCGAAGCAGACATGCAAGGCCACAGGATTGTGTGACTGTTCCATCTTTGTATTCCAGTTTAGCGGTAGTTTTTTGATACTGATCGATGTACATACCGCAAACCTGACAACTAGGTCGCTCAGACTCTGCAGCAACAACCAGGGGCACTGAAAGACAGAAAGAAATTAGAAGTATTACAAGCAGCTTTTGCATACACCTTCTCCTTTATTTTTTTATAAATGAGTTTGTTGATTTAATAGCATTTTCGTTCGATATCGAGGCAAACGGAAAATTTTACCGCAGGCATATAGTTGATATTTCGAGGATAAAATTTTCCGTTTAACGAAGAGATCGGGCGAAAATGCATTAAATCAACGGGCTCATCTATACCATAAAGTTTGATCTTTGTTTGTTGGTAGTGTTTGCTCAGGATTGTGATTGTATCGCCATCGGCTACTGAAATAACTTTTCCGGTGATGGTGTTTGAGAATGATAGGGACAAGAATGAATAGAGATGTTTTTTTCATATCTAATCAAAAAAGCAACACAGTCAATACGGCTAAGGAATGTGGACAAAATAACTTCCTCAACTTCTCTGAAAGAGTTGGAATTATTTACGAGTTTCTGTTGAACGACATAGGCGTTCACTCAAAATACAAGTATTTTTCATTAACATACTAAAAACATGCGACAATTATTAATTTCCAGGCAAACATCTCCTGTGTTGCTTCGAATAGATATTTAATATTTGCACTTTTCAAATCACGTTGTGAGCGGAACTGCCCTATAATTCCATTTGCCCAACTCGTCATCAAAGATTAGTTTCATTGTTTTTTTAAAATTAGCAGCAACTTTTCGACCTGTTTGATAAACATTATGAATAATATTGGCAGTAACTTTTAATCCCTGTTTT
This sequence comes from Bacteroidales bacterium, assembly GCA_033791445.1. Taxonomy (GTDB): domain Bacteria; phylum Bacteroidota; class Bacteroidia; order Bacteroidales; family VadinHA17; genus JANTGF01. The sequence goes on from JASJGS010000104.1 coordinate 928, forward strand.
GTAGTTGTAGTTTCAACCAACTCTTTTACAAGTTCATGACTTGTAAAAATAACACCTGTTAATGCTCTTGTCATATGACAAAACAATCTATGTTCTATGGGATTCCATTTTGAGGTGTATGGTGGATAATGGGCAATTCTTATTTCAATACCAAGCTCACTGACAAGTTTTTGTAAATCTTCTTTGAACAGATAATGACGAGATGAATTGCTTCCCCCACCGTCACAAAGCAGTAAAATAGAACTGGCATCAGGATAATTATATTGTCCTTCATTGTACCACCATTGCCTTATTGAATCACAGGCAAATTCTCCTGTATCTTTACTGGTACCAATGTTTACAAAGGCTGTATTTCTTGTAAGGTCGTATAAGCCGTGAGGAATAACGATACCATCAGCAAGGTGAGGGAAATCATGGTCATATACTCGCTGAATCTCTGTTGTATAGATTTGGCCATCACGGTATAAATTCCCTAACAACTCCTTCTTTTTTGTATCCATGCTTATTACCGGATTACCGCAATTTTGATATTCGTTTTTTAATTTAGTTATAATTTCAAACTGTTCAACACGGTCTTTACTGGCTCCTACACCAATAACCTTTTGAGCTGCACGCTTGACATAACCATGCTTTTTAAAGAGCTTTTTAACTATTTTCCTACTTGCATCAATTCCTTTTCCTTTAAGTTTGTCGGAAATTTGTTGATGGGTTAAATTTGTCCATCTAATTGTTTCATCCATCGGATCGCCAGCGGTTTGATCGGCTATTATTTCTAAAAAAAAGATATCAAGGTCAGGGATGCTTTCTAAGCTTGGCTTTCTTCCGCCACCTTTTTTTCTAATTCTATCCTTTTCAATTGTTTCCAGACAGTCTAGTTCATTTATTCCCTTAGATATTGTTTTTCGGTCACAATTTAGAAGTTTTGAAATGTAAGTAATACCGCCATAACCTATTTTTAAGGCTTCAGCCGCAGCATAAAGTCTCCTGTCTTTTTCAGAATACATTGTAAATAATACAATCATTGTTTCTTCAATTGATTGATTGTATGAAAATGTCTTATTGCCAGATTTTGGGTGAGTCGAATTATATGACATAACGAATATTCTTTGTAATAGTAACTGTTCAGGTCGATTTCAGAGCGAAAAAGGCGCAGCAGGATTGAAAGGCATTCCCTTAACGGCAGCTGTAATAGAATCTACCTGAGCTTCGGGGTGGTTTTGCAATTTCAAGAAGTTGCTCTCTGGTGAACATTACGCCTCCCTCCGGCACAAGACTTGCCGGAAGTTTTTGGTAAGAGGATAGAGGAATATATCTTTTATCGGCACAGATAATTGGGTGTTGCAGCCATCCTGGCGAGAGCGACCTTTTGTTTGTCCGACACAGTGCCAGTTGGAGGCTTTATAACAGGTTCCTTTGAATAGATTCCTTTCCACAAAGGTCTCTGCGAGATGAATTGGATGTGCATACTTCGTTATCCAGTCCTGCTGGATACGGCGCATGATGGCACCTAAAATATGGCTGGCAAGATGTGGAACATGTACTTTTGGTAGGATTAAAAATCGTGTATTATTGGTGATGAGATTGACGTTTGCTTTTCTGGTTTCCCGACTCCACCCAATAAAAGCATCACGGGGTGCTGTTTTCCAGGCGGCAGAGCCGAAAAGTAAACAGGCGATATCTTGTCCCGATTGATCTCGAACCAGATATTTGATATTTTCGCCAACTGTTCGGTTAAAGCCGAGATAATGGTGGCAATTCAGATAATATCCGACACAATTTTCTTCATAAGAATTTGGGGCAGGAATCTGAATCGAAAGTGGTGTAAGACTTCCCAGGGATTTTTCAATAGGTTTAAGAGCAGGAGCAACAAATCCCTTTGGAAACGGGGGAAGTGGCTTGCGCCTATAAGCAGTACGGATTGGTGGCAAAGCAAGGAAACCTTGTTGCTCAAGTTTATCAATCATGCTTCGAGCAGCAAAAGTTTTGAGTTGTCCAGAATGGGTACACCACCCCCAGTGCTTACAGATATGTTTGGTGATTTTATGCCGACTCCAATCTGGGTGACCTTGAACCACATTACGCAACCAAGAAAGATCTATTGGTTGGAGAAGCCGACTTTGGCATGTAATTGCTTCATTCATGGAAATGATATACCAGGAATGAAGCAGTTAGTCCCGTATAAAATTAAACATCGGGTCTGAAAACAATGACCTTAATAGCAACTTGTAATAACGTAATATTCGTCATACTAAGGCATCATGAAATAATGTTTTGTTACTTCGACCTATAACTTACATTTCGCACATTAAAAACCGAATTTCACGAATTTAATAATATAACAAATCAAAGGGTTAGGCGATTGAGATTTTATATTTTCTTTTCAGTAGTCCCTTCACTCGTGGTTGGATCATGAGAGTCAGTACCATCTGGGGCAAAACGTTGATACCACAAGACACTGAAGCCGCTATAAGTGGCTAAATTTACAAGTATTGTTAAATAAAAAAATTTCACTTTTAGGTGCGAAATGTAAGCTATAAGCAGCAAATAAAAAGAATGAACAATATAATAAATAATCGGACCAAACAGTTGGGGAATTTATTTCATCCTTGTTCCTTATCACCTGAACAGTTACAAATTTATTTGAAAAAAATTGCACAAACAAGCTTGGGGAATCAGTGAAAAATCAACTGCAGACACAACAACATTTAG
>JASJGS010000105.1:0-7575 GCA_033791445.1 Bacteroidales bacterium
ATTATGTCCTCCAGCTTCAAATCCCTCTGCAACTATAGCGTCTACTCCTGCCAATTCACATTTCAAAGCATTTTTGCTGTTCGCTACAACATGGGCAACCTTTATTCCATGGTCTTTAAGCTTAGCTGTCCATATTTGTGGATTCCCAGCGGATGTAAAAACGATTTTTATTTTCTCTTTAATAATCAAGTCAATAATTTCTTCAACATAATTTGAGATAAGGGGGACATTTATTCCAAATGGAAAGGAGGTTGCCTTTTTTACCTTACTTATATGAATTGAGAGAGTCTCCGGGTTCATTGATCCGGAACCAATTAACCCTAAACCACCGGCATTACTCACTGCTGATGCAAGTTCCCAGCCAGAACACCAGATCATTCCTCCCTGGATAATAGGGTGCTTTATCCCAAGTAATTCAGTAACTCTGGTTTTTATTGATTCCATTCAAATTAGATATTCTTCGGTTAGGATATTATTATCATATAAAAATAGAAATTATTTTCATGTTCATTTCATTCAGGATATTATCTTTGCTTGCTATGCAAACAAAGAGGGTCCTGCTAAGAATTTATAAGTGGCGAGTTCGGAACATGAATGATCGGAATTTTATTATGATCCTCAGTGCTGTAATAGGTTTATTGTCGGGCTTAGCAGCTGTTGTAATTAAAAACCTGGTTCACCTAATTCGAAATATACTTGAAAGCAGAATCGAGCTTAGTGGGCATTTTTATTTATACATCATCTTGCCGATAGTTGGACTGTTCCTTGTCGCCTTATTTGTTAAATACATGTTAAGGAAGAATGTTGATCATGGAATTCCAACTGTTCTGCATTCAATTGCCAAAAGAAATGGTAGAATTAGAACACATAATATTTTTTCATCCGTTATTGCCAGTTCCATTACGGTTGGTTTTGGAGGGTCTGTCGGATTGGAGGGACCTACCTTGGCTACCGGGGCTGCAATCGGGTCAAATTTGTCCAGATTGCTTCGTTTAAATTACCGCCAGGTAACCCTTATGTTGGGTTGTGCAGCTGCCGGAGCAATGGCAGCTATATTTAAAGCACCTATTGCTGCAATAGTATTTGCTCTTGAGGTTATAATGATCAATCTCACAATGACTTCTGTGATTCCTTTGCTTATTTCCTCGGTTACTGGTGCCATTACATCCTATTTCTTTTTGGGGCAAAATACTTTGTACTCATTTCATATAGTTGAACAGTTTAACTTATCAATGATTCCTTATTATGTTGGATTAGGAATTGTCACCGGCTTAGCATCTCTCTATTTTACCAAAGTCTATATTACAATAGCAGGAATATTCGAGCAAATCTCATCAAGGTTTGTTAAGATTCTTCTGGGAGGAACAAGTTTAGGATTGCTGGTGTTTCTGTTTCCATCTTTATATGGAGAAGGATATGAGGTGATAAACAGTGCCCTACAGGGAAATACAGATTATCTTTTTGAAAACACCTTTTATAGCCATTTAGAGCCTTCATTTTTCTTGATAGCGGGAATCCTGGTGCTGGTTGTTTTATTTAAGGTGGTTGCCACCTCTGCTACTTTTGGCGGAGGCGGAATTGGAGGTGTTTTTGCTCCATCTCTTTTTGTTGGGGCCAATACAGGCCTTCTTTTTGCAAAAGTCATGAATTACTTTGGGGCAGATCTCCAGGAAAATAATTTTGCTCTTGTAGCGATGAGTGGACTCATAACAGGAGTTATACATGCTCCATTAACTGGCATTTTTCTAATTGCAGAGATTACCAGTGGTTATGCTCTAATTATGCCATTGATGATTACAGCAACAATTTCTTATGCAACAATCCGATTAATACGTCAATCCTCTGTTTACACGTATCAGTTAGTTAAACGCGGTGAGTTATTTACCCATGACCAGGATAAAACAGTTCTTTCATTAATGGAGGTTTCTGACTTAATTGAAATGGACTTTCAACCTATTGCCCCGGATGCCACTCTTGGTGACCTGGTTCAGGTTATTTCAAAGTCACATCGGAATGTATTTCCTGTTCTAGATACAGAAAAGCATTTACTTGGGTTAGTATGGTTAAACGATATTAGGCATATTGTGTTTAAACCTGAACTATATGATAGCACCTTTGTCCGGGATTTAATGTTTATGCCACAGCCTTCAGTAAGTCCTGGTGAATCGATGGAAGAAGTTGCCCAAAAATTCCAACAATCGAATCATTACAACCTGCCTGTTTTGGACAATGGGATATACATTGGTTTTGTTTCGAGAGCAAATGTCTTTTCAAAATATCGGTCACTTATTAAGGAATTTTCAGAGGACTGATTTATTTTCTGATAATCCCTGAAATAATCCTTACTTTTGCGAAATATGAAGTTTTCAGGGATTTTTCATACCATTCATGTCTGGCGTATTAAGCACATTCCTCCTCGACAGTTTTTGTTGATATTGAGTTTTGTTGTTGGCTTGATAAGTGGCCTTGCTGCTGTATTACTGAAAAGTGCTATTCATTATATTCATAAGCTTCTTACAGGATGGATAGAGGTTGGCTCAGGCAGCCTTTGGTATCTTGCTTTTCCAATAATTGGCATAATATTAACAGCTCTCTTTGTGCGCTTCGTTTTACGTGATGATATTTCACATGGAATAACACGCATACTCTTCTCAATATCAAAGAAGAATAGTATTCTGAAATTCCATAATAATTATTCATCGATGATTGCGAGTGCTATTACTATCGGATCTGGCGGATCTGTAGGATCAGAGGCACCCATCGTTTTAACCGGGGCTTCACTGGGGTCGTCTCTTGGTAAATGGCTGAGACTGAGCTATAAAGAACGTACACTTCTTCTTGGATGTGGAGCTGCAGGAGCTATTGCTGGCATATTCCAGGCACCACTTGCAGGTGTTGTGTTTACATTAGAGGTATTGATGTTGGATCTTACCCTGTCATCTATTGTTCCCCTGCTAATATCTGCTGTTACAGGAACCATGATGGCTTTTTTCCTTATGGGCAAGAGTGTGTTATTCTCTTTTGTTCTGAAAGAAGCTTATACCCTAAATGATATACCCTTTTATATTTTACTTGGGATAGTTACAGGGCTGGTTTCTTTTTATTTTACTCGTACTACGCTGTTTGTTGAATCAAAGATTTCTTCAATAAAAAGAACTTCTGGAAAGGTTTTAACAGGTGGACTGATCCTCGGAGTATTAATTTTTCTTTTTCCATCTTTATATGGAGAGGGTTATGGCTCAATTTCGGCTTTGTTAAATGGACAGGAAGCTCAGGTTGTTGAAAAAAGTATCTTTTATTCAATTTATGAAAGTAGAAATTTATTTCTCACCTACCTTGGATTGATAATATTATTTAAAGTTGTTGCAATGGCTGCTACAACGGGGGCTGGAGGTGTAGGAGGTATTTTTGCTCCTGCATTGTTTACAGGTGGTTTTGTTGGATACTTTTTTGCCAAATTATTAAATGGTTTACCTTTTTTTAATTTTTCTGAAAGCAACTTTACATTGGTAGGTATGTCTGGATTAATGGCTGGTGTCATGCATGCTCCACTTACAGGGATTTTTCTAATTGCAGAAATAACTGGTGGATACGGACTACTAATGCCGTTGATTATAACCTCTACCATATCTTACCTGACTATTATGGCTTTTGAACCCCATTCTATCTATACAAAACGATTAGCAAAACGGGGTGAGCTTATTACACATGATAAGGACAAGGCTGTACTTACACTAATGAATTGGAAGAAAGAAATTGAAAAGGACTTTACAAGAGTGAAACCCGATGATAAATTAAAGAAGCTTGTTAAGGTTGTTTCCAAGTCAAAACGAAATATATTTCCGGTTATAACTGAGGAACAAAATCTTCTGGGGGTTGTTACCCTTGACAATATTAGGGAAATTATGTTTCAGCATGAAATGTATGAAAATACCCTTGTAGAGGATCTAATGGTAATACCACCAGTGTTGGTTTCGGTTGATGATAATATGGAAGTAATTCTTCGAAAATTTAAGGAAACAGTGGCTTGGAATTTACCGGTGACGGATAATGGGAAGTATATTGGATTTATTTCAAAGTCACGCATATTTGCAGCTTACAGAAAAGTACTTGTTGAGGTAACATAATGACATATCGAAACATATGTATTTTTTTTTCTAATTTGAATAATTTACTTTTGAGGGAATAATATAAACCAACTATGAAAAGAGATACAATAGCCTTTGATTTAATTGAAAAGGAATACAATCGCCAATTACATGGAATAGAATTGATTGCTTCAGAAAATTTTGTAAGCCCTCAGGTTTTGGAAGCAATGGGCTCTGTTCTTACAAATAAATATGCTGAAGGTTATCCTGGTCACCGCTATTATGGTGGTTGTGAGATTGTTGATCAAACAGAGCAACTCGCCATTGATAGGTTAAAGGAACTCTTTAATGCTGAATATGCCAATGTTCAACCTCATTCAGGTGCCCAGGCTAATGCCGCAGTATTTTTAGCTGTATTGCAACCTGGTGACACATTTCTGGGCCTTGATCTTTCTCATGGAGGACATCTATCGCATGGTTCCCCAGTAAACTTGTCAGGTATATTGTACAATCCAGTTGCTTATGGGGTAGATGAAGAAACGGGTTTGGTTGATTATAATCAGATGGAGGCGATTGCGTTAAAAGAAAATCCAAAACTTATTGTAGCTGGAGCTTCCGCCTATTCAAGGGATTGGGATTACAAACGTATGCGAGAAATAGCGGATAAAGTTGGGGCTTTATTAATGGTAGATATGGCGCATCCAGCAGGTTTAATTGCTGCCGGATTATTGGACAATCCAATTGAGCATGCCCATATAGTTACCTCCACTACTCATAAGACTCTACGCGGGCCTCGGGGAGGAATTATATTAATGGGTAAAGATTTTGACAATCCTTGGGGGAAAGCCACCAAAAAAGGTGTTGTTAGAAAAATGTCTTCTCTTTTAAATTCCGGTGTATTCCCAGGCACGCAAGGTGGTCCATTGGAACATGTGATCGTTTCAAAGGCGGTGGCATTTAATGAAGCATTGCAACCAGAGTTTTCAATTTATCAGCAACAAGTAAGAAAAAATGCCCGGGTTATGAGTGATGCTTTTATCAACAAAGGATATAAAGTGATCTCTGGAGGTACTGATAATCATTCTATGTTAATTGACCTCAGGACTAAAGTCCCCGAAATAACCGGGAAGCTGGTGGAGAATACGCTTGTTCAAGCGGATATTACCATTAATAAAAACATGGTGCCATTCGATAGCAGGTCTCCATTTCAAACTTCAGGGATTAGGATTGGTACACCTGCCATTACAACAAGAGGTGTTAAAGAAGATATGATGGTTGAGATCGTAGATCTTATTGACAAAGTTATCATGAATGTAGAGGATGAGAAGGTAATACATGATGTTAAAAACATGGTGAATGGCCTTATGAAAGGGTATCCATTATTTGGATATTAATAGGATTGCAAACCGGGTTGGTAAGGTTTTTGTGGCAATTCAATTTGTTTAATCGACTGTTTTTAATATTTTTGCGAATTCAATTTAGATGGTGAAAGAAAAAAAACTCATATTCGTAATAGATGATGATCCTCTAATTCTGGCTCTTGTTAAAAAGAACCTGGAGGACGATTTTGATGAAGTTAGAACTTTTCAATATGGTGAGGAGTGCCTGGATGATCTTGAAGATAATCCTGATCTTATCATTCTTGATTATCTATTTGTAAGCAAGGAAGGCTCCGATAGAATGGATGGTAAGATGATTCTTGAAAAGGTATTAGCTTATAATAAAGAAATTCCTGTTATCATGTTGTCTGGTCAGGAAGATGGGGATGTTGTTTTAGAACTTGCCAGAATGGGGATTGAGGATTATGTCATTAAAAATCAGTCATTTATTTCTAATCTAAAAGAGGTGATTAATGATATTTTCAACCCGGAAGATTAAGTTACCTCAACGCCAAATTATCTACTTTTCATTATCTAATATTCTGTACCTCTAATCTGTTTCATCATGGAGTGGTATATGTATGCTGCTATTGTCGGAGTTGGCATTCTTGCAGGTTTCATTAATACTCTGGCAGGAAGCGGGTCATTGTTAACACTACCTTTCCTGATTTTTTTGGGTCTCCCTCCGAATGTTGCTAATGGTACCAACCGAATTGCCATTTTGCTTCAAAATGTTGTTGGTGTAAGCAGTTTTAAGCAACAAAAAGTATTGAAAATTAAGGATGGTTTGCAGTTAGGGATTCCTGCAGTTGTTGGTTCCCTGATAGGCGCTATAGTGGCAGTTCAGGTGGATGATGATATTATGCAGTTTATTATTGGATTGTTACTGGTTGTAATGTTTTTTCTAATTGTTTTCAAGCCAGAACGCTGGATCAAAGGGCAATCTGAACAGGTTATGCAAAAGGCTTCCTGGATACAAATATTTATTTTCTTTCTTATTGGCATGTATGGCGGTTTTATCCAGGCAGGAGTGGGCTTCTTCCTATTGGCGGGATTGGTTTTAGGTGCTGGATTAGATCTGGTTAAAGCAAATGCTATTAAAGTTCTTATTGTTTTATTGTACACTCCTTTCGCCCTTGGGATTTTTATGTATCACAAGCAGGTGGATTACTCGCTTGGATTAATTCTTGCAGTTGGGAATATGCTTGGGGCATTTATTGGTTCCAGGGTGGCAGTTAGCTGGGGCCCAAAATTTGTTAGGATTATACTCTTACTTGCAGTTCTTGGTTCATCCCTTAAACTATTGGGAGTTTTTGACTTAATATTTTCTTAATTTGTCTACTGCAGCACAAAGTTATAGGTAATTGTTCCTTTTTGGAAAGCTGGTGCATCTGGGTTTTTATCGAACCGAGCGGCAATAGCTGCCTTCCTGGCAGCACTCAATAGGTTTGGATCCAGTGTAGTTGAACCTTTTACACCTGGAGTAGCTTTGGTTACTTTACCATTTTGGTCAACAGTTACTTCAACAACAACAATCCCATCCTCTTGGTATTTGTAGTCAGGCTTGGGGAGGGATTGGGGAGTTCTTCCCTTCAAACTAAAAGAAATGCCATCATTACCCAAACCTTTTCCACTATAGTTTTTAGATTCAGTTGAACCATCAATTCCTCCCTGATTTCCAGTTCCAGAAGTCACTCCTTCACTGGTACTCTGATTCGATGCAGCATTTTTTCCTGAGAAGGCATTTTTTGTCCGGTCCTCAATCTCCTTTATTTTTCTTTGTTCCTCTGCCTTCCTTTGTCTTTCAAGCTCTTCCTGTCTTTTTCTCTCGGCCTCAATAGCTACTTGCCTTTTTCTTTCTGCTTCAATCTCCTCCTGTCTTTTACGTTCCGCTTCAATTTCTTCCTGCCTTTTGCGTTCTGCTTCAATTTCTTTGGGGTCTGGTTTTTTAACCTCTTCTTTTTTCCCAGAAGGTACAGCTACAGTTTCTTCAATATCCTGGGTTAGAACTTCTTCTAATTCTGATTCAGAAGTGGAGGAAGGAGCAGGTTCAGGTTGTATTGCAGCAGGCTCTGGTATAATCTCTTCAGGTGGGTTTCCAGCTGAAG
>JASJGS010000106.1:0-9763 GCA_033791445.1 Bacteroidales bacterium
AACAAGTCTTGGTCTATGATCACATAAGTCAAGGCTTCACAGTTTTCATAGATGTTGAAATCTAACAAAAATAGAATAAAAAAACAGGTTTGAACATTTGAAATCAACGGAACTTATAATTCATTAAAACTTGCCAGATAAATTGCCAGATAAACGGAAAACAGGTGTAGTATATAGGAAAAACAACTGTACATTGTTTTTGTAATGTAGTGTAATAGAGTATAATGGAGTCCGGTGGAAAATCCCATATTGTCTCTGGCAGTCAAGAGGTCATCGGTTCGATTCCGATATGCTCCACTCTATTTTACAAAGCCTTACAAGTAAAAACTTGTAAGGCTTTTTTTCATACATTCTAATAACCGCACTTCCTTTATTACTGTATAGCCAGGAAAACGAATTAGTACATTTCCTGCAGAATTGCAAGGCTAATTATTTACTAAAAAAACGAGCATAAAAATTATTACTACAAAAAGAATAACGACTTTCAAAGACAATTGAAAGCCTCACTACTATAAATGTTTATGATAGAATTATTGTTCGAAAACTATGGAGTTTGCCGAAAATTCTCAAACTAATTATAGGAACTCACCTTCTTTTCTTCGAGAGTCTTAATCAGCGATTCTAAAATCACTTTGCCATCGGTGTTTCCAAGTTCATCATCTGAAGCTCTTTCAGGGTGTGGCATCATACCAAAGACATTCTTGTCTTCATTGCAAACTCCAGCTATATTTTCTACAGATCCGTTGGGATTATATAGCTCTGAAATATCTCCATTCTGATTACAATATCTGAATAATATTTGACCATTTTGACGCATTTCCGAAAGTGTTTCTTCAGAAGCATAATACCTCCCTTCACCATGGGCGATGGGTATTTTTAAAGGCTTGTTTTTATCAAGCAATACATTTATTGCCGACTCATTATTGTCAGCTAAGATAAAGGTGTTTTTACAAATAAATTTTTGGTTTTTATTATGCAAAAGTGCTCCAGGAAGTAAGCCTGCTTCACATAAAACCTGGAAACCATTACAAATTCCCAATACAACACCTCCTTTTTTGGCGAATAAAATCACTTGTTCCATAATATTCGAAAAGCGAGCAATGGAACCAGATCTCAGGTAATCTCCATAGGAAAATCCTCCAGGCAAAACAACAACATCAACATCTTGAATGCTGGTATCTTTATGCCAAAGTTCAATTACTTCCTGATCAAGGATTTCTTTAAGAGTATAAATAGTATCATGATCACAATTTGATCCTGGAAAAACAACAACTCCGAATTTCATGGGGTATAATTTTTATGAGTTCAAATATATTAATAATTCATGTTGAACCCAATATTCAAATAATGTTTTTATCTTCAATCTGAGTTTTACAACTTAAAAAGCATTGATTTTAAATCAATAATTATGAAAATATTACGTGGCATACTGTATCTTCTTCTTTCCTTGGTTCTTTTATTCGCATTATTTGTACTAATTGCCTCATTATCTGATTACAAACCAGAAGAAAGAGAAGTTATATTTGAATCGTCTGAGCCTGATACAATAATGGTTCATAAACCAATAGATATTCTTTCATGGAATTTGGGATATGGAGGATTAGGAAAGGATATGGACTTTTTTTATGATGAAGGCACTCAAGTTAGAACCAGCGAAGAAAACACACATAATAATCTGGAAGCAATATCCAGTTTTCTTATCAAAAATGATACTGTTGATATCTTTTTGCTTCAGGAAGTAGATAAGCGATCAAAACGCACCTATTTAATTGATGAAGTGAAACAAATTGCTAACTCTTTGTCATATCCCAATCATTCATTTGCATATAATTACAAAGTCTTTTTTGTGCCCCTTCCCTTTACTGAACCAATGGGGAAAGCACATTCAGGCCTTATGTCTTTAAGTAAATTTAAACCATTCATAGTTGAGAGGTATGATTTTCCGGGTAGTTATCCATGGCCAAAGAACCTATTCATGCTTGATCGGTGCTTTTTGGTTGAAAGATATACATTGTCAAATCAAAATGAATTATTGGTAATAAATACGCATAATTCTGCCTTTGATGGTGGGGAATTGAAAAAACACGAAATGGAATATCTCAAGAATTTTATCCTCAAAGAATATAATTCTGGTAATTATGTTGTTGTGGGTGGGGATTGGAACCAAAATCCTCCTGGATTTGACACTTCCACATTTAATGATGGATCAGGATATCAAAATTTTGAACTTGCCTCAATATCAGATAATTATCTACCTAGTGGATGGAAGTGGTCGTATGATGATTCTTTCCCTACAAACAGGTCCCTGGTATCTCCCTATGATCCAGCCAATTCAGCAACAACAGTTCTTGATTTCTTTCTACTTTCTCCTAATGTTCAAACTAAAATTATTAAAACAATTAACCTGAACTTTGAAAACTCCGATCATCAACCAGTCTTAATTTCTATATGGTTTAACTAGTCAGAATCTGCACCTGTTTTTACACAAAACTTAAACCAATTTTCTCCGTATAAGGATAAATATATAATGTATATAATACGTTGCTGGTGTATAAATACAATTGTTACTGCGTATATAGCCTTCGTATAATTCAACTAAAAATGTTGTACAGAATCTGATTTTTAAAGAGTGCGGAAATAAATGAGTGAGGAAATATTAAAAGCTCTAATGCAACTTTTTGCCCTGGTTATTAAACAGGGAGCCGGCGCTCAAGCAAAAGAAATTGAGTATGTAAAAAAATTTGTGTTGGAACATCTTAATGAGGAAGATTCATCAAGGTACCTGGAGCTATTCGAAGAAAATGCTGGTTTAATCTCCAGAATTGAAAAAGATGCTACTAAAAAATCTGCCACAGTAAAAGACTCTGTTGCAATCCTTTCTATTTGCAAAAAGATAAACCGAACTCTGACCCAACAGCAAAAAATAGTTGTAATAGTGAGATTACTTGAACTTGTTCATGCAGAACACAGGCACTCTCCACAAAGAATGATTATTATAAATACGGTTTCAGAGGTCTTCAATATATCATCCGGTGAATTAAATAACATTGAATTATTTGTTAGGAATATAAAACTATCTGGCTTTGAGACCCCCGAGATCATTAAACTGGGCTTAGAAGAAATTAACAATGAAAGTGATTTAGAGAAAGGATCAATGCAATTTCTAAAAGTAGGAAGTGTAGACCTGTATTTCTTTCGACACAATCACGAGAATACTGTTTTGCTGAATGGCTTAGCAACGCATCCTGAAAAAATCTACCTTTTTGCCAGTGGAAATACCATTCAACCACAACAGGGGAAAACAATATATTACAGTGATATAGTTTCCAAATTCAGAACGGAGAATACACTTTCTGCCATCAACTTTGAGGCTAAAAACATTTATTACAAGTTTCCAAATGGAATAACTGGCTTACAGGATATTTCCTTTTCTGAGAGCCAGGGGAAGCTGGTCGGTATTCTGGGTTCAAGTGGGGCAGGTAAAACCACCCTGTTAAATGTTTTAAATGGAACTGAAAAACCAAGCCAGGGAGAAGTTTTGGTTAATGGTACAGATTTACATAAAGGGCAGGACAAGTTAAAGGGGATAATCGGTAATATTCCACAGGAAGATCTCCTGATAAATGAACTTACCGTATTTCAAAACCTGTTTTTCAATGCAAGACTCTGCTTTGGGGATAAATCTAAAGCAGAAATCACTTCTTTAGTTAACCAAACTCTCGAAAATATTGGCCTCGGAAATAAAAAAAATCTGAAAATTGGAAAACCAACAAAAAATATAATAAGTGGTGGGGAGCGAAAACGACTAAATGTTGCACTGGAGCTAATACGTGAACCGTCTATCCTATTTGTTGATGAGCCAACATCCGGGTTGTCCTCAAGAGACTCTGAAAATATTATGGACCTACTCCGGGAGCTTTCTCAAGCTGGGAAATTAATATTCGTAGTAATTCACCAGCCATCATCTGAGATATTTAAATTATTTGATGACATCTTAATACTTGATTATGGTGGACAAATGGTTTATTACGGAAATCCTATTGAATCAGTAATTTATCTTAAAAAAGCTGATGCCCAAATAAATAGCGAAAGTGGTGAATGTCCGAGTTGTGGGAATGTAAATCCTGAGCTGATTTTCAATATAATTGAGAAAAAAGTAGTTGATGAATTTGGACAATATACCTCTAAACGAAAAATAAATCCTGAGAAATGGGCAGCTAGTTTTAAGAATCAGCATATAACAAGGAGCTTACCAAAAATAGATAGCCCAATCCTTGCTCGCTTAAATATTCCTGGCTGGATAAAACAATTCCGGATTTTTGTATCAAGAGATGTTTTAGCAAAATTATCAAATCGGCAATACATTGCTCTTAGCCTACTTGAGGCTCCTATACTTGGCTTCGTACTTTCTTACGTTATATACTACATTGCTGATCCTGAATCAAACAAATACATTTTCCGGGAGAATGAGAATATTCCTGGCTACATCTTTATGATCATTATTGCTGCCATATTCCTAGCCTTAACAATAAGCGCAGAAGAAATATTTAAAGATCAGAAAATCCTTAAAAGAGAAAGATTTCTTAATCTGCATCGTAGCGCTTATCTTTCGGCCAAGATATTCATTCTGTTTTTCATCTCTGGCCTTCAGGTCTTCTTCCTTGTTATTGTAGGAAATACAATCCTGGGAATTAAAGACATGAATCTGTATTACTGGATTGTATTATTTGGCATAGCAGCTTTTGGAAATTTGTTGGGATTAAACATTTCATCCTCATTTAATTCAGCGATTACTATATACATAATCATTCCATTGGTGATTATTCCAATGATGGTTTTAAGTGGAGCCATGTTTAGTTTTGATAAACTTAACCGGAGCTTAGGAAGCGTTGGGAAAGTCCCACTAATTGCAGAAATAATGCCAACAAGGTGGGCTTATGAAGCCTTGATGGTACACCAGTTCAAGAATAACAAATATGAAAGGTACTTTTTCCAATTAGAGAAAAAGGAAAGTCAACTTGATTTTGAATTAGCTTATAGAATCCCAAAACTGGCTAAAGCCAATGAATCAAGCTATAATATGTTCATGAGTAAAAAGCTATCTCCTAATCAACCAGGGAAAATCGATCTATTGAAAAATGAAATTCAACACGAGCTTATGTACTCGCCAGAAATCCCATATAAAAACTTAAACGCTCTAAATCCAATCGATTACAATGAAAATACAGCTATTGAAACTGAACAATATTTTCAAAAATTAACAGAAAAATATGGCCTGGCTTTAGCAAATGTTGACAATAAAATTGAAAATCAGGTTCAATATATGATTGAAAAAAATAAAATACTATTTGAAAATTTAAAAGACAACTATTACAATGAGAGTCTTGCTGATATAGTAAAAAAACGATTTGAAAAAAATAGGATTATTGAATATAACGATAGATTGGTCCAACAATATAATCCTGTTTTTCAGGACCCAGAGCAAAAAGGACTATTAAATTTTCGAACCCATTTTTTTGCTCCTAATAAGAACTTTTTAAGTAAAAAATTTGATACATACTGGTTCAATGTGATGATTATATGGTTTATGACAATACTTTTGGGCATTACCTTGTATTTTGATTTATTAAAGAAAACTATTCAATTTATTGAAACCAGAAAATAAAATTTGCCTTGAGGACTGTACGATGTTTTTATATACTTTTGTTTAATTAATTTTTGATCTATGAGATCTTTTGTTTTACTATTATTTATTCTGATAATATTTGCTGCTACATTTAGCTGCAATTATAACAAGAATCAAGTTTCCGAGGAAAGTTTTGATATACCTGATTCAATAGGGATTATTGAAACCAGCTTACTACAACAAGAAGCCATGGAAGAAGTAATTTCTAACCTTGCCTCACCGGTTGAAGTAGCAGCTATGTTAAGTGATTTGGGAATTGCTTTTCAGGGGAATTTATTAACTCCCACTGATAATGTAAAAAACCTGCATACAAATTTTCACAAATCATTGACTTTGGGTGCCATGGGTGCTGACCTTGGTTATTTAAATATGTATAAAAAAAATAACCAGGCTTTAGACTACCTTTCATCAATAAATTACCTTGCTGATGAACTAAAAGTTGGGCAATTTTTTGATTTTAAAACATTGAGACGACTCTCTGAAAATAAACATGATCTTGATTCGTTAATGTATCAATCTGTTCATAGTTTTAATGAAATGAATTCCTATCTTGAAAAAACACACAGGAGTAACATTAGTGCCCTGGTAATTACTGGCTTATGGCTGGAAGGTTTGTACCTTGCAACCCAGGTCACAAAGAATCAAAATAATGTAGCTATAAATGAAAGCATAGGAGAACAAAAAATAATTATGGAAGATTTATTTTCCATACTTGAGAACTATGAGAATGATACTTCTTTTGAAGACCTCATTAAAGAGTTAAGTTTGCTTAAAGAAGATTTTAGCGAGGTTGAAATAAGCTATGAAGCTGGAGAACCAGATATGATTGAAGATGAAAATGGGATGCTGGTTGTAATCCAAAATGAAAAAAGCATTGTTCATATAACCGATGATCAGTTAATCAAGATTATCAAAAAGACAGAAGAGATTCGAAATCATTTTATAAATTTATAGCATGAACAGAATATCTTTATTAATATTTTCCTTCCTAATGCTAAATGTTTATAACGCCTACTCTCAGGAAGGAAGCGGTTTAGTTGACCGGTGTGTTTCAGCAGCTGGATCAGATGCAATCTACCTTAAGGATTTCAGGATATCTTTACCAGAGGCTACTGATAAGCAACATCCTCCCATATCGAAGAAATCTGTAATCTTAAGAAAAAATACAACTTATCGATTCACCATTTGCAATGATGAAAACTCTGCGGATGAAGGTGTATTAAAGTTATTTGATACAAATAGAGTTATTGCCAGTTCCTACAATCCGAAAACTGGAAAAACATATCAGTCCATTAACTTCAAGTGCTCCAAAACAGGACCATATACCATCTTTTTCTTTTTTAAGGAAGGGAAAAGTGGTAACGCCACTGGCATTTTATCTTATGTTGAAAAGTAGTAGTACTGGATTATACAGCACTATTTCAGGCTGTAAAGAAAGGAATATACATTGAAATAATCATTCCTACTAGGTAAACTAAAAATATCACTTCATAGTACCATTTGTCCTTTACCTGTGAAAAATAATTGGTAAACAAAAAACTTAAAGGAAAGGCAACTCCTATAATCACATATTTCTCAGTTACAGGGAGAGTTAAATAAACAATAAACATGGTAATAAGTGCCCAGTTTAAAAGGTAAAAAAATCTTTTAGACCTTATGTTCATAGATTTCATGTTCACCAATAAGTAATAGCTTGTGTACAAAGCCAACAATAAAGCTCCAAAAAGTACCACCAGCCTTTTTGGTGTAGGAAATAATAAAAACTCAGTAAACGTAAAAGCACTTTGAATCATTTGACTCAGCTCTGCTATCCCACCAGTGAAATAGAAATATAATCCATATGTTATCACCCAGGGAGTTAAAAATCCAAATAATGAAACCAGCCAAGCTCTCCAATCTTCGAAACGAAATAAGAAAATCCCCAGCCAAATAATTATGAAAAGTACTGAATAAGGAATATAAAAAAGACTTCCAATACCCATAAAGATTCCTGCATCAAAAAGAGATGATATGACCTTTGTTCTATTATAGGAAGAAAAGAACCTGTCGAAAGAAAATAAAACAAAAAGAGTCCCAAATAGAGAGGGTGATAATCCCTGTATGCCCAATATCCAGGCAGTTGATAAAATAAAAAATAATGCTGGCAGATAATTTCGTTTTTCGGTAAGCTGGTGCTTTGAGTTTATCCAGGCAAGATAAAATGCGAGTATAAGAAATAAGATGAATCCAAGAATTACCAGTACAATATTTGGAAGAGTAAACAAAAAGCCAAAAACTCCTGAAAGAGGGAAAGCAACATCATTATTTGATACTATAAAAACCTCAGGCTTAATAAATACAGGTATCCAAAGAATAATAGCTGTAATTACTATAAGTACAATAGCATATGGATGTGTATTTCTATAATGGTTAAGCATAATTGCCTATTTCACTAGATATTCATTCATTTTAGAGGTCGAAGCCAATGTCCTTCCTAAAATTCATGTTCTCGAATTTAATATTATTCGCATTTTCATACGATTGAGATAGTGCTTCCTCTATATTATCACCATAGGAACTAACAGCTAATACCCTCCCTCCAGAGGTAAAAATTTCACCAGATTCTTTTCTGGTGCCAGCATGAAAGATAATGCTATTCTCAACTTTATCCAGGCCTTTAATCTGCTTTCCATTCTCATAGGAGCCTGGATATCCACCCGAAACCAGCATTACTGTACTAACAGTTCTATTCTCAACTTCCAGCCTCTTTTCCCCCAAGCTATTTTCACAAACAGCTTTAAACAATTCAAGCAAGTCAGATTTTATTCGCGGGATAACCACCTCAGCTTCAGGGTCTCCCATTCTAACATTATATTCAATGACATAAGGTTCATCTTTGACTTTAATAAGTCCAAAAAAGATAAATCCCTTATAAATAATCTCTTCATTCTTCAAACCATCAATTGTTGGCTTAATAATCCTTGATTCAACTTTATGAATAAATTCTTTATCAGCAAACGGAACTGGAGAAACAGCCCCCATACCTCCCGTATTTAATCCCGTATCGCCTTCTCCTATACGCTTATAATCTTTTGCTTCAGGCAGAATTACATAAGAGTCCCCATCAGTAAGGACAAATACAGAAAGTTCTATTCCATCCAGAAATTTTTCAATCACCACTGTTTTTCCAGCTTCACCAAATTTTCCGCTAAACATTTCCACCAGGGTTGAATATGCCTCATCTAAATCATTTAAAATGATGACCCCCTTCCCTGCTGCTAGACCATCGGCTTTCAATACATAAGGAGGGTTAATACTTTCCAAAAAGGATTTTGCTTCACCTAAGTTTTCCTTTGTAAATGTTTTGTAATCTGCAGTAGGGATGCTATACTTTTGCATGAATCTCTTCGCGAAATCCTTACTCCCCTCAAGAAGAGCTCCAGCTTTTACCGGTCCAACAACCAAGATATCTGATAATTGGTCATTCTGGTTGAAATAATCTGAAATTCCATCAACTAGAGGATTCTCAGGCCCTACCACAAGCATATCAATTTTATTATCGATTGTAAATTTGCTTATAGCTTCAAAATCTGCTACCCCCAAATTTACATTTCTGCCAGCCTGCAAAGTTCCTGCATTCCCTGGGGCAATGAATAAGTTATTTAACAGAGGAGATTGTGCAAGTTTCCAGGCGATTGCATGTTCTCTTCCTCCTGAGCCCAATATCAGTACATTCATTTAATGGTAAGTTTGTTTAAATAGCAAAAGATTATAGTGTTTTTCAAAGTAACAAAGAAATTTTTAATCTGAATAATTTAATTTCTAAGACTGATTCTACAGATCAAAAAAAACCCCTCATTACTGAAGGGCTTCTGACTCTTAATTAGATTCTTATTTAATTTTAATGGGGTTACCAAATCTGTATATTACCATTATCTGGTGAGAGCCACTGCTTACTGTTTTTATCTCTCCGAGGCCTATATCATAAGCATAGGCAATATTTAACTTGGGCGTACTATACCCAAACTGCAAGACAATAGCATCATTGGTTCTATATGAAACACCTAATGATACCATATCAAGATAAGTGGCATATAG
>JASJGS010000107.1:0-7867 GCA_033791445.1 Bacteroidales bacterium
TCTCTGCGGTCGTTTAGTGAGGGCACTTCCTCACAAAGCGAAGCGAACTCACTAAGCGAAGCGACATCACTAAGCGAAGCGACATCACTTCTTCACTCACTCTTAAGTGATCTCGGATGATAGCTCAGTAAAGTCTCTCTAAGATATTCCCGATCGAGATGAGTATAAATCTCGGTAGTCAAAATAGATTCGTGACCAAGCATTTCCTGCACAGCACGAAGGTCGGCTCCTCCCTCAATAAGGTGAGTAGCAAATGAATGTCGGAATGTATGCGGACTAATCTTCTTTTTTAAACCAGCCCTCTCCACAAGATTTTTTACAATGTTAAAGATCATTATTCGAGATAGCTTCCGTCCGTTCCTGGTAAGGAAAACAACGTTCTCATCAGCCCTCTCAACTTTAGGAAGTTTTGCCCTGTCCTCAAAATAGCAGTTTATTTCTTTTATGGCTTTGCCACCGATAGGAACCAATCTCTCTTTATTTCCTTTTCCTGATACTTTTATATATCCTGATGAAAAGAAAATATTTGATATTTTCAAGTTCACCAATTCAGATACTCTTAGGCCACATCCATATAAGGTTTCGAGAATCGCCTTGTTTCTTTGGCCTTCAGGTTTGCTCAGGTCAATCGAGTCAATAAGTAAATCTATTTCTTCAAGAGAAAGGGTATCTGGTAATTTTCTACCAATTTTTGGAGCTTCCAGCAATGAAGTGGGATCTTTTTGAATATATTCTTCTAACAGTAAATACTTAAAAAAGGATTTTATACCAGATATAATTCTGGCTTGTGACCGGGCACTTACACCCAACTTATTGATCCAATGAATAAAGTCACGTAAATTGTTATAATTAATTTCATCAGGAGCAATCTCTACTTGGTGCAATTCAAGGTATTGAATGAGCTTATTTACATCTCGCAAATAGGCATCTACAGAATTTACTGACAGGGACTTTTCAATACTCAAAAATGCTTTAAAACTTTTGACATATATCTCCCAGTTATTATTCATGTTATATAACAAATAGATTCTTGATTAGAAATTGTAAAAAATCACATAAATTTGTTTATTAATCAATGATAGTTTAATGCCATGAAAATACAAATAATTAATGGACCAAACTTAAATTTGCTTGGAACCAGGGAACCTCAGAAATACGGGTCAGTTACTTTTGAAGAATACCTGCCGGTGCTTAAGGAACATTATGGTGAAATCTCTATTGAATATTTTCAATCGAACATAGAAGGCATGATTATTGATAAACTGCAGGAAATTGGATTTTCTTATGATGGCATTGTAATAAATGCCGGTGGTTATACCCATACTTCTATTTCTATAGCTGATGCTTTAAGATCTGTAAATGCTCCTGCGGTAGAAGTACACATTAGCAATATTTTAGCCCGTGAAGAATATCGCCACATTTCTTTTATAGCGAATGCCTGCCAGGGCAGTATTATGGGCTTTGGATTAGATTCATATCGACTGGCAATTGAAGCATTACGTGTGATTCATTCAAACAAATCTGAAGTTAAGAAATAGGGCATTCAGAAATACTAAATTTAGATCATTATTAAAGAGCCCCTGCTCTTTCTATTATCATTATTAAAGATACTCCCATTGCTGCCCCTGAAAGAATAAGGATCCAATCCCTTCTCTTTACGTGCAAAAAATTGACAAGAATCCATGTGATTAACATTATTGCTGCAACAATAATTATTTGACCAATTTCAATTCCAACATTAAAAGAAAACAGCGGACCTATAAGGTTATCTTCTTGACCCAGAAGGCTTCTTAGGTAGTTGGAAAAGCCCAGTCCATGAATCAATCCAAAAAACATTGCAGCAAAATATTTAAAAATATGTCGTTTATGTAAAACTTTGCCCGATTTTTGTAGGACATTGGAAAGGGCTGTAATAAAAATAGTGACCGGAATCAGAAATTCTATCAAATTGGTTGATACATGGATCAGATTTAACGTTGCCAGAGCGAGGGTAAGTGAATGACCAATTGTAAAGGCAGTTATTAGCACAAGCACGTCTTTCCATTGTGAAAAAGTGTAGACAGCACAAAGGGTTACAATGAAAAGAATATGATCATAAGCATTAAGATCAACAATATGATGTATCCCTAATGTAAGATATAGTTGAAAAGTGCTCATAAGTGATTTTCAGCAAAGGAATAAAAAAAAGATTAATTTTAACTATTGGAGTTAACGAGAATTAGGTGTACACATTGCATTTTTATATAGTTTTATTTTTCATGCCTTTTTTACATCCTGTGCACGTATCTGTTACAAGCATAGAATATGTTGAAGAAAGAAAATCATTTGATGTTTCATTCAAGTTGTTTTGGGATGATTTTGAAGCTATAATTGCGAGAAAATATGGTGTATTGTTAAATCTAGGAAAGGATGATGAAAAGGAGAATAAACATATCTATTTTACACGTTATATTGAGGATAGCTTTTCTTTTCAGGTGGATGGGGTAGACTTACAACCCAAATACAATATGGACACAATTAACGAGGCGTCCATATGGTTGTATTATTCTTATCCAGGCAATGAGGGTGATGGTAAGATTGAAATCGAAAACAGGCTGATGTTAGATATGTTTACTGATCAAACAAACCTGCTAATGATTAAGGTTCATGATATCGAAAAGGGATACACTATGAAACAAAAGAAGGAAAAAATTGTCATTGATATTAGCAATGATTAATTTCGCAATACTTTTACAATATATTTCGTTTAGTTAATTCATGAGAATTAGAAAGACACTATTAATATTAATTTTATGCTTGACTATTTTTAGTCAGGGGACTTTTGGCACACATAACCGTGCGGGAGAAATAACCTATAAACAGTTATCAGACCTGACTTTTGAAATTACAATATGGACTTACACTTTTACTTTAAGTGCAGCCGATAGAGATCAATTGCCAGTGGACTGGGGAGATGGAACTATTTCTATTGCAAAAAGGGTTGAAAAAATATCTCTCCCAAATTTCTACCGTAGAAATAAATATGTTATTACACATACTTTCCCAGGACCTGGAGTTTACAGGTTAACTGTACAGGATCCAAACCGGAATTGGGGTATTTTAAATATTCCCAATTCGGTTAATGTTGTATTTTCAATACAAACAACCTTAATGATCAATTCAGCGCTTGGATATAACAATACACCTATACTTTTGAATCCCCCCTATGATAAAGCCGCCCGTGGAAGGCTTTTTATCCATAATCCTGCTGCATATGATGAAGATGGCGATAGCCTGGCTTATAGTTTTACCATTTGCACACGTGATGACGGAATCCCAATAGAGAACTATACCTTTCCACCTTATACTGATACTTTGTATGTTGATCCATTGGCAGGTGATTTGGTATGGAATAGTCCTGTCGATACCGGATTATACAATATGGCTATGAACATTGAGGAATTCAGACAGGGAGTGAAGATTGGAAATATGGTTAGAGATATGCAGATAGAAGTCTACGAGACGGATAATAATCCTCCAGTTACTCAACCATTGCAAGATTTTTGTGTGATTGCAGGGCAAACAATAAATTATAACATATCCAGTACAGACTCGGAAGGTGATTCCATCAGGCAATGGTCAACAGGTGGTGCTTTCGTAGTAGATTCAAGTCCAGCAACCTTTAATACTATCTCTTCAGAGCCTGGATCAGTGACTTCTGTATTTCAATGGAATACAAATTGTACTCATGTGCGGCAACAACCTTACTCAACCATAATCAAGGCCGAGGATAATAATCCTGACCTATCCCTGGTAGATATCAGTACTTTTAATATCAGAGTATTGGGGCCACCGCCTGAGAATTTGATTCCTTCCCCTTCAAGCAATTCAATTAAACTCGTTTGGGAGCCGGGGAGCTGCCAGAGTGTAGAGAAATACAGGGTATACCGTCGTATTGGTTATTATGGCCATATTCCGGATTCCTGTGAGAATGGAGTTCCTCCAGAAACTGGTTATGTTGAAATTGGTGAAACTACCGGCCCAAATGATACTAATTTTATTGATAATAATAATGGTACCGGTTTGCTTCAGGGAACTGATTACTGTTATATGGTTGTTGGTATTTATTCTGATGGAAGCGAAAGTATTGCTTCAAATGAAGTATGTAGTGTACTAATACATGGAACACCCATTCTTACCAATGTTAGCGTTACAAACACTGACCAAACAAATGGTTCAATTTATGTTGCCTGGTCAAAACCAAGAAACCTTGACACTATACCTGCTAATGGTCCTTATGAATATCTAATATATCGATCTGAAGGTGTCTGGGGAACAAATTATACCCTCATACATAGTTTTCAGACTGCTGACCTAAACGATACAACATTTATTGATAACTCTATCAATACACTTGATTTGTCCTTTACATACAAGATTGAGTTGTATAATAATGAAGTAGGCAACCGGTTTATGGTTGGACCTCCTGCTGAAGCTTCCTCTGTTTTTTTAAATATAGTTCCAGGCGATAATGAATTGCGGATAAACTGCAGAAAAAATGTCCCATGGATTAATACAGAATATGTTGTATACAGACAAAATAAAAGTACTTTAAATTTTGACTCAATTGGAGTTTCTTCCGATACTGTATTTGTAGATACAGAATTGGTAAACATGGAAACATATTGTTATAAAATTAAAACTGTTGGATCTTACAATCGACCTGGTCTCCCTGAACCTCTGATTAATTTTTCCCATGAAGTATGTGGTATGCCCATTGATAATGAGCCGCCCTGTCCGCCAATACTTACTGTTTCATCCTTGTGTGACAGCCTTTATAATTATCTTGTATGGACAAATCCAAATAACTCATGTGCAAGTGATGTTGAATCATATAACATCTATTTTAAGACTGAGCTTGATGATGACTTGAATGTGATAAATAATGTCACACCTGCTACTGATACTACTTTTAAACATTATCTACAGACTTCATTGGCAGGTTGCTATGCTGTGACTGCCATTGATTCAATGGGGAATGAAAGTGTTTTGTCATCTCCAATTATCTGTGTGGATAGCTGTACTTATTTTGAGCTACCTAATGTATTTACACCAAATGGAGATAATATCAATGATGTATTAAAGGCCAGGGTCAGTCCATATATTGAGAAGGTTGATATGAAAATATTTAGTAGATCTGGTACGCTGGTATTTGAAACTTCTGATCCCCAAATAAACTGGGATGGTAAACACAAAGGAAAGAATAACTTCGTTGCATCAGGAGTGTATTATTATATATGTGATGTATATGAGCAAAGATTAACCGGAATGGAAATGCGGAATGTGTCGGGCTTTGTTCATGTAATAACAGAGAAGGGTGCTACATTATCTGGAGAACAAAAACCATGATCGATTTTTTTTCATGAGAGCAATTAATAGAATATTACTATTTTTTATAAGTGTACTCGTAGGGATACAACCATCTGATGCACAGGATAACTTATATGGTAAAGCAAAAGCAGAACTCTTGAAAGGGGAGTATTCACAAGCTGTTAAAACTTTTAGCCAGGTAGCTATAGAGAATCCTGACGATGTATTAGCCTGGTTAGGCAAGGGTGAAGCGTATTTTAATTTAATGGAATACGATATGGCTTTAAGGGATTTTTATACAGCACAATCAATAGAATCGAATATTTCAAGTTTTTGGATATCGAAATGCTATGCTATGAAGTCTGATCCGGTCAAATCACTGGAAGCCCTTGGAAATCATTTAAACTCGCCATATAAACTTCCTGAGAAGGAAATTCTTTTGGAACCTTCTTACAGGAAAATTGAAAAATCAAGGGAATGGCGAAGTTTTTGGAAAAATGACTGGTATAAGCCTTATGAAAATCAAAAATCGGATGCTGCCTATCAGATTAGTAGAGGTAATTATTCAGAGGCCATTGAAGAATTGAATGTACTTCTTAATCAGAATGCAGATGATGCCCAGTTATATTATTTACGGTCAATGGCTTACAGTAATAAAGGAGAGGAGAATCGAGGCCTTATTGACCTGAATATCGCCTTAAACAAAGATCCGGATAACCCAGAATACAGAGAAGAAAGAGCTAAGGTTTATAGAACAATGGGTCGGCAAGAGGATGCTGTTAAAGATTATTCAGCTGTTATTAAAAATTACCCGGAAGATTTTGATGCATATCTAAAAAGGGCTTCCGCATTGCTTGAAATTAAAAAATACAATCAAGCCCTACTTGATGTCAATTATTATCTGGGTTTTTTCAAAAATGATCATGAAGCACAGTTTTTTGCTGGAGAAATATGCTATGAATCAGGAAAATATCACGATGCGGTAATATATTTGAACAAGGCTCTTGATTTGAATAAGGGTAATGAAAAATACTTTATTGCTCGTGCTAATACCTATGTTAAGATGAATACTTTAGGTCAGGCTATTAATGATTATTCCATGGCGCTTGATTTGAATCCCAACGATGCCGATATCTACTTTAACAGGGGAATTGCGAGGCTTAAAGCAAACAACTCTTCTGATGCTTGCTATGATTTTAAGAAAGCTTTTAAAATGGGTAAAAGAGAAGCACTTGAATATTTGCAAAGGAACTGTGGCTATTAGGTATTATTTAGCTTCACTAGAATCCATTTATCATAAATCCCCCATCAACATTCAGGCAATGTCCTGTGATATAGGCGGATGCTGGCATGCATAAATAGGCAACAGCACCAGATACATCTTCAGGGTTTCCAACTTTTTTCATGGGAGTTCTTGCTAGTACATCTTTTAAATAATTCGGATCACCTAATACTGTTTCAACAAGTGGAGTTTTAATATACCATGGAGCAATAGCATTTACGCGAATATTGTATTTGGCCCATTCCCCTGCAAGGTTTTTTGTCAATTGTATTACAGCAGCTTTTGTCATTGCATATATTGCACCAGTTCGTAAAAATGTTAATCCGGCAACTGAAGTAATATTAATTACATTCCCTTGATCTGATAACTTAAGCAAAGGGAATGCCATTCTAGTAAGATCAAATACTGAGTGAAGATTGGTAGAAATGATTTTATCATATTCTGCCTGAGAGTATTCAGTGATTGGCTTTCTGATATTCATACCTACATTATTGACAAGAATATCAAGATGTGGCCATTGATCTTTTATAAAGGCAATCAGATTATTCCTTTCATTGGGGTTACTTATATCAGCTTTAAAAGTTTCTAATCTGCCTGGTTCGTCGATTAGCCTACGAATTTTCTTTAAGTCATTTCCAGTCCTTGATACAGTTATTACTGAAGCACCCAGGTCAAGGAATTCATTCACCACGGATAATCCAATCCCCTTTGTTCCTCCTGTTACCAGGGCCAATTTCCCATTTAGATTCCATCGATTACTATTCATTCAATTTGTTTCCTTAATTCGCTCAGTTACATCAGATCTTTTGGAAATAAAATACTCCTTCCAGAGCTATTTGGAAAATTGTTGAATTTTCTGAAAATTGAAGATAGTCAGCAGGACTATTTAAAGCTTAGGAATTAATAGCTTGGGTCTTTACGCGGGAGATTTGAAATAAGGGCAACAAGGAGGGAAGTCTAACTGCTGAGTAGACTTATGAATGTTTCTTAGTCTTCTTTTTTGATGTGTGTTTTAATTTTTTCGTATAGATCAGGTGCCTTAAAAGGTTTAATCAGGAAGTCATCGAGGCCAGCTTCATCAATCTCATCTTGAATGCTTGATAAAATAGAAGCTGTAAGAGCTATTACCGGGATGTTTTTATATTTCCCATTTTCGATACTCTTTATCTGCTTGGTAGCTTCATAACCATCCATGACAGGCATTTGTAAATCCATTAGCACCAGGTCAATATCATG
>JASJGS010000108.1:0-2601 GCA_033791445.1 Bacteroidales bacterium
TCAGAATCCCATTGATAATCTGCGCTACGAATAATCTCACAGACAGATAGTTTCACAGCTACAAATGTCCAATTGTTAACACGTTGTGTATAGTCAATGTCATAAGATTTTTTCATTAAACTAAATAAAAACTAAAAGAGACTATATGATTAATGTTTCTAACCTAAGGAAATCATTTGATACAGTTGAGGCCTTGAAAGGTATTTCATTCAACATTCCACAAGGTGAATGTTTTGGGCTATTGGGCCCAAATGGTGCAGGTAAAACGACTACTATTTCCATCATGAGCACACTTGTAGAGCCAAGTGAAGGAAAAGTAAGCATTGCCGGATTTGATTTGAAGAAGAATCCCTTGGAATGTAAGAAGAACATTGGTGTTGTTACTCAGGAAATAGCACTTTATAATGAGCTCTCGGCATATGATAACTTGCAATTTTGGGGAGGTTTATATAATGTTCCGAAAATGGAATTAAAAGCGCGGATTGATGAATTATTGAACCTTTTCGGACTATTTGAAAGGAAGAATGATAAGGTGAAGAACTATTCCGGAGGAATGAAACGCAGAATTAATATTGCCTCCGCATTGCTCCATAAGCCTAATGTCCTATTTATGGATGAACCCACAGTAGGTATTGACCCTCAAAGCAGGAATTTAATTTTTGAAGTGGTGGAAAAGCTGCATAAGGAGGGAATGACAATTATTTATACCACACATTATATGGAAGAAGCTGAACGTTTGTGCAATCGTATCGGAATTATTGACGATGGAATTATAGTTGCGCAAGGAACATTGGATGAATTAAAGACATCGGGTTCAATGAAAGAAACCCTTGTGATTTCTTTTACAAATCTTACGGAGAAACGCTTCACTGAAATTTCAAATGACTGGAACGATCACCAACGTTTCGACAACACGATCCATTTTTTTTCCAAGAATATTCAAGGTGATTTATCGAAAATTATATTAAAGTGCAATGAGGTGGGACTTGACATCCTCCATATTGATATCCGAAAGATAAGCCTTGAAACAATATTTTTAAGTTTAACCGGTAAACACCTTAGAGACAAATGATAAAGCTGGTAAAGAAAGATCTGAAATTATTCTTCGGTAATAAGCAGGACATGTTGCTGACCTTTGTTTTGCCAATGATCTTTATTACCCTATTTACTGTTGTTTTCGGAAAAATGGGCAATACCGATGAAGATAACTTGGGGGGTATTGTTCACGTTGTGGCAGGTACGTCGGTTATGATGCTATTATTTTCAGTTGCTGGAATAGGCGGAAGTCTTCTGGATGAAAAGCAGGAAGGCATGTTAAAGAAACTACTGTGCTCACCTATGCATCCTAAGCATATCCTTTATGGGAAATTGGTATATGCAAATATCATTTCCGTTATTCAGTTGATAGTTATGTTTGTTTACGCCTGGTTGGCTTTTGGCCTGGATATTATGCATTACCTTCCTTCTATTGGGCTTATGATTTTGGCAATATCATATGCCTGTTCCGGTTTTGGTATTGTGCTTGCTTCATTTGCCAAAACAAGCAAGCAGGTGCAGGGCTATTCAACTATAGTTGTACTTGTTATGAGTGCTATCGGAGGTAGTATGATCCCCATATTTATAATGCCGGAAATTATGCAAAAGATTGCTGTTGTTTCGGTTAACTATTGGGGTATACAGGGATTTTATGACATCTTTTTGAATTTACTTCCAATTACAGATATCACATTCTTATCAAAAGTATTTGTTTTAATTGGCATTGGAACTTTATTGAATTTCATTGCGCTTCTGATGTTCAAGAAAAATATTTTAAAGATTGTTTAAATGGGCAAATAAGCACTGGCTACATAGTGCCACAACAAAATAACATCATTATGAACACTCTGGTCATTGATGCATTAACCGACTATGAATCCGAGTCTGGCTTTGAAACGGGCATCAGGTGGTTTAGCGGGGTATGTGATGGAACGATCCAGAGTGAATTTCTGTTCGATCAGAATCACGAGATTTTGGGGTGCAATAAATGTAAAAATGAAGGAATCATCAGTGAGTGGGAAAACTGTTGGTGAGAAAATGGGAGATAGGTAAAATTGATTTGTACTAGTTTTTGTATTATACACAAAATGATTCTTGTAAAAGACTGATTTACAAAGGTCATTCCTTTTGTCTGTTGGGTAGCGGGATTTTTATATATGACTTTATTGCTGGTTTTCAATGTTCTTTTTGCCAGCAATTTTGTCAGCAACAAAAGAATAACCCCTGATAATCAGCGTTATCAGGGGTTCTTTAGTAGCTGGGTTAGGGTTGCTCGGACCTTTGGTCCTCGCGAGTCCAGGATGGGGGTGCTTACTAAAAGAAACCTTGAGTCGCTGCGCTCCTTCAGTGCTTTTTTACTCCATGGCTTATAAGCAAGCTTAACGCCCTGAAATAAAAAAACCCTGTACGCTTTTAGCGCACAAGGTTTCTTCTAGTAGACTATATGATTGAATTATCTAACCTTGAATTGGTGAAGGATTTGGTGAAAGTAGTTGATTATATTTCATTATGCAGATTTTGTAATTGCCAAACTACGCTCCAATAAGGTTGTATAAATTGGTTTGT
>JASJGS010000109.1:0-45315 GCA_033791445.1 Bacteroidales bacterium
CTGCTGCCTCCCGTAGGAGTCTGGTCCGTGTCTCAGTACCAGTGTGGGGGACCATCCTCTCAGACCCCCTAGACATCGCAGTCTTGGTGAGCCGTTACCTCACCAACTAACTAATGTCACGCATGCCCATCTCTAACCGTCTGAACTTTAATCTCGAAAACATGCGAAGTCGAAATATTATGAGGTATTAATCCGGATTTCTCCGGGCTATGCCTCAGTTAGAGGTAGGTTGCATACGCGTTACTCACCCGTGCGCCGGTCGTCAGCAAGTATTGCTACCCCTGTTACCCCTCGACTTGCATGTGTTAAGCCTGCCGCTAGCGTTCATCCTGAGCCAGGATCAAACTCTTCGTTGTATAAAAAGTTAAATATTACTCAAGATTCATTACTCAAATCATCAAAATTGACGAAAATACGCTTCTTTTACCTTCCTTTTTTCTCTTAAATCTTTTCAAAGAACTTTCCAATATTTTTCAAGCTTTAAAACCTGAATCCGTATTGGGTTTGCAAAGATACAATCAATATTATTTCCCTGCAAACTTTTTTTAATAATTTTTAAAGAACATTTTCCTTAAAAGCGGCTGCAAAGATAAATACAATGTTTCCATTAAACCAAAAATATAAGGTGTTTTTTTTAATTATTTTTTGCTTTCTTTTTTAACACCTTTGTTTTCAACATCTTTAGCTTCTGGCATAATCATAATTCCACCGCTTTTCTCAACAACAAGCTGCTCTTGCTTCCGGTTTTTACGCTCATTTTTGTTTGCAACTAAGCGATCTTCCGTACTCATCTTACGATTTGGATTAAAGGAATTCTGCTCGAATTTTCGGACATCACCACCTCCAAAGACTCTTTTTGTGAAAGTGCAATGACTAAAAAGGAAGGTAATTATCAATAGAAATGATAATATGGATAGAAATCTTTTTTTCAAAACTGATATTACTAAGTATTATTATATAGCACTGTGCTATATTGATTGTATTTACGTAAATACAATAAGAAGGTTCTATTGTCAATTAAAGAGCACCGTTCATAAGTAGAAATTAAAACCACCTTGTTCAGGAATTTTTAGAATATCCATTCCTTATGTATATATATTGTATGATTCCCTTTTCAGCTGCTTGCAATACATCCTCATCTAGTCCCTTTATCCATATAATTTCCAACAAAGCTTTTTCTAAATTATATGTATCTTTAAAGCTTCTTTTTTAGATTGCAGTGACATTAATAGATAAGTAATATCTGACTTGATTTAATATGGAAAAGCCGCTGGTAATAATACCTACCTATAATGAGATAGAAAATATTGATGAGGTAATTCAGAAGGTAGGCTCCTTAGCTGTAACATTTGATATTTTATTTATTGATGACAATTCTCCTGATGGAACTGCAGAAGTAATCAGAGAAGCTCAAAAAACAAAACCAGGGATATACCTATTGGAACGTGAGGGTAAAATGGGCCTGGGAACGGCATATATTGCCGGTTTTAAATGGGCACTTGAAAGGGACTACCAATACATCTTTGAAATGGATGCAGACCTTTCACACAACCCCAAAGATTTGATAAGACTTTACAAAGCCCTGAAGGACGATGGGGCTGACATGGCTATTGGGTCAAGATATGTATCAGGTGTTAATGTTATTAACTGGCCACTTGGCCGGGTGTTGTTGTCATACCTCGCCTCGGTGTATGTAAGGATAATTACCGGGATGAAGACAATGGATACTACAGCTGGATTTAAAGGATATCGTCAGATTGTTTTAAAAACACTGAACCTGGATAAAATCAAACTAAAAGGATATGGATTTCAGATTGAGATGAAGTTTCATGCCTATAAGTATGGTTTTAAGATCGTTGAAATTCCCATTATTTTTACAAATAGGGTAAAAGGGGCTTCAAAAATGTCAGGTGGAATATTTCATGAAGCACTCTGGGGAATTGTCAGCCTTAAATGGAGAAGTCTTTTTTTAAGCTATAAAAGAGATCAGTAATTTTTATTTGTATTTTAACACTTGTCTACTATGAAAACAATAATAAAGGATGCTCTTATAGTAAACGAGGGGAAGCAATTCAAAGGAAGTGTTTTGATAGAAGAGGGTAAAATCTCAGAAATTAGCATCTCTTCTGGTTCTTTTGATAGCAGGAAGGTTGATAAAGTTATTGACGCAAGCGGGAAAATTTTAATTCCAGGAGTTATTGATGACCAGGTACATTTCAGAGATCCGGGTATTACCTACAAAGGTGACTTTTATACTGAATCGAGAGCCGCTGTTGCAGGAGGAATAACCTCCGTAATGGAAATGCCCAATACAAATCCCCAAACCACTTCGCATAAAGAGCTTACTGAGAAATTCAGAATGGCCTCTCAGAAGTCATTTGCAAATTATTCATTTTACTTTGGTGCAACGAATGATAATATTGAGGAGATATTAAAAATTGATCCGAAAAAGGTTTGTGGATTAAAGGTATTTATGGGTTCTTCTACGGGCAACATGCTGGTTGACAATCCCATAAGTCTTGAGAAAATATTTTCCCAGGCCCCTTGTTTGGTAGCAGTCCATTGTGAAGACGAAGAAACAATTAAACGAAATACCGAAATTTTCATAGAAAGATACGGTGAGAATATTCCTATTAAATGCCATCCTGAAATTCGGAGTGAAGAGGCATGCTACCTCTCCTCTTCATTGGCTGTAGAATTAGCCAGGAAACACAATACCAGGCTCCATATTCTTCATCTTTCTACAGCAAAAGAACTGGAACTATTCCGTTCTGATATTCCTCTTGCCGAGAAAAAAATAACTGCAGAAGTTTGTGTACACCACTTATGGTTCGATGAAAAAGACTACGATAAAAAAGGGACCATGATTAAATGGAATCCGGCTATAAAAAAGAAGAGTGACAAAGAGGCTCTGTTTAACGCTGTTCTTGAAAACAAAATAGATATTATAGCAACAGATCATGCCCCACATACCCGGGAAGAAAAGAATAAAACATACCTCAAGGCTCCATCAGGAGGCCCACTGGTTCAGCATTCACTTGTGGCCATGCTGGAATTTTCCCGATCGGGGAAAATATCCATTGAAAAAGTGGTCGAAAAAATGTGCCATGCACCAGCGGAACTTTTTTATATTGAAAAACGAGGTTATATTAGAAAAGGATACTGGGCAGACCTGGTATTAATTGATCCTGAAGCTCCCTGGGAAGTAAGCACAGAGAATATTTTGTACAAATGCGGATGGTCACCCTTTGAGGGCCAGGTGTTTAATTCAAAAGTGGTGGCAACCTATGTTAATGGAAATCATGTTTATAATAAGGATGAAATTGATGAGTCATTCAGGGGGATGCCCTTAACATTTAATCACAGGGAATAATAATTCATCCGGAGAACCCAGGGTATATATTATATAGAACTAATACAAAGCCAAGTTTTATTAAAATTTATAATGATGAGATCTGTTTTTTTCATACTTATTTCAGTTTTTCTGTTTACAGGATGCAAAGACGATAATGTAAAAACCACAAACCCTATACAAAGCTCTTCAAGCAATGTGGAGGCAGGGACTTTGTTGGCTAATCCAATAACTTACGATGTTATAATCAGAAACCCGGACCCTGATGATGCATGGACCTCGGAAAGACTGGAAGAATTAGATTTAAAAAAACTTGTTAAGATAGTGTTTCAATCTGTTGAAGATGGGAAGACAACAGCCTACAACTACCATACCGGGGAGAGGATGAGCATTACAGATATTAAAAACCTTGAGCAAACAGATGAATTTGACAAATCAAAGATTGGGAAAATACAATTTATCGAAGACTGGTATTTTGATGAAGACTTACTTATTATGAGTAAAAAAGTTAAATCTATTATGCTTGCTTACGAGGTCTACGATCAGTTTGGAAAAATACGAGGGTATAAGGCTGGTTTCAGGGTAGATTTAAATTAAACATCCCTTACTATACACAAACTATGATAGGACAATCAGAAAAAGAAAGCAGAAGCAGAGCTTTACTAGATGTAGCTGATAAGATGCTTATAGCCGCCAGAACTGCACCAAAAACAAGAGGCAGGGAAACCCTAAGCATGAAAATTGTGGCATCAGAAGCTGAGAAAGTGCTTATTGCCACAAAAATGAAAGAGATAGGCATACGTACTGGGGCTCACTTTTTTGAAAGAGATGCAAAAAACCTGATGGATTCAGAGGCAATTGTATTGTTTGGCTCCAGTATTCAAACCATGCAATTACCAAATTGCGGACTGTGTGGGTATGAAAATTGTACTGAAAAAGAAAAGCACCCTGATATTCCCTGCGCTTATAACCCACTTGACCTGGGTATTGCCATTGGATCAGCCGTTAGCATAGCCATGGATAACCGAGTTGATAATAGAGTAATGTATACCGTGGGAATGGCCATCCTGGAATTAAACTTATTGGGAAATGATGTAAAACTAGCCTTTGGAATTCCACTGAGTGCAACATCCAAGAATATTTTCTTTGACAGGAAGTAGCGAATGGTTCGCCTTTCGAATTAGTTTCTTTCAACTACGTAGTGAACAGTAGCCCTGGTTTTCTGCTCAATCAAAACCTCCAGGTTATATAGTGTTTCCCGAATGGTTTCATCATTATAATGTCGGATGGTGATTAATTCTACTCCTTTATTATAATATACCTCATAATTCTCCTGCAGGTCATTAAGCAATGCAGGGAGTTTTCTTTCATTATAATCCAAACAAATAGATATGCTAATAGCGGAGTTTTGTATGAGATTAACTTTTGCTTTGTGATAACTAAATATTCCAAATATGTTATCCAGATTTTGATCGATAACAAATGAAAAATCACGTGGAGAAATGGAAATCAGGAGTTGATTTTTCTTAAAAATAATGGATGGTGTGTTATTTCCAGGAAGTTTGTTAATCTTAATAAGAGTACCTTCATTCTCAGGAAAAAGATAAGACTTGACATACAGTGGGATATTTTTATTCTGTAAAGGCTTTATTGTCTTAGGGTGAAGTACCTGCGCCCCAAAATAGGCTAGCTCAATGGCCTCCTGATAGGAAATCTCAGGTAAAAGAACCGGTTTTTCAATTATTTTGGGGTCTGCATTGAGCACTCCGGGAACATCTTTCCAGATAACTACTTTTTCTGCCTCCAGAATATTCGCAAATACTGCTGCAGTATAATCAGAGCCTTCCCTGCCTAAAGTGGTTGAAAGATTATTCCTGGTCCCGCCAATAAACCCCTGTGTTAAATGAACTACAGGACTTTGATTAGATATATGCCTTAACATCCTCTTTCCGGTTTCTTCCCAATTAACATTTGCAGATCTGAAAGATTCATCGGTTACAATTAATTCCCGGGAATCCAACCATCTGACCTCCACTCCTGCACTGTTCAGGTAGGACTCCAATATTAGACTGGACCAGAGCTCCCCTCTTGAAACCACCTGGTCATAAAAGCGGTCATAGTCATTTCCTGGTTTGCCTTTCAGGACAAACTCCATTTCATGAAAAAGGGCATTTAACTTTTTCTCTATTTCATTTCTATTTTCAACTGCCAATTCATCCAGAACCCCAAAGTGAAATGATTTAATGTCGTTCAATCCTTCCAGAAAGCCAGATTCCCTATCCCAAGCCTTTTGCACCATGTCTTCAAGAGCATTGGTAGTTTTCCCCAGTGCAGATACTATTACTACCAGATTACCCTGAAATTGGTTAACAATGCCAGCAATATTTTTAATTCCCGCCGAATCCTTTATGGATGATCCACCAAATTTATAAACGACCATATTTCCTAAAATAAAGCTTAAAAATACTAAATTAGTAGCCTGATATAAAACTCACTAAACATTTCTATATATATATTGAGTGAATTTTATTTCATTATTACTAATGTTCACAAAATTATAAAGATATGAAAGCTTACCATGTAACTACCCTGAATGAGTTTATTATTAAGCGACAATCTGACTTTGATTATGCGAAAGGTGAGTTATCAAGATTATTGTATTCGATTGGGGTGGCTTCTAAAATTGTAAACAAAAAAGTAAATAAAGCTGGATTGGTAGACATATTAGGAGAATCCGGCATGGTAAACATCCAGGGAGAAGACCAGAAGAAGTTAGATGTTTTTGCAGATAACCAATTTATTGACGCTTTGAAAGCAAGCGGTGAATGTTGTGGAATAGCTACTGAAGAAAACGATGAGGTTGTTACCTTTGATACAGACCTTTCAAAGGATGGTAAGTATATTGTGTGTATTGATCCATTGGATGGATCATCGAATATTGATGTAAATGTCTCAATAGGTACAATTTTTTCCATTTACCGACGAATTACCCCTCGAGGAATAAGACCGGTTCTGGATGATTTCCTTCAAAAAGGATCAAGTCAAATTGCTGCCGGCTATGTAATATACGGATCGTCAACAATGATGGTATATACTACCGGCCGCGGAGTAAATGGCTTTACACTAGACCCATCCATTGGAGAATTTTGCTTATCGCACCCAGATATAATAACCCCAGAGCTTGGATACATATACTCCATTAACGAGGGGAACTATATTAATTTTCCCGAAGGGGTTAAAAAATTTCTTAAATACTGTCAGGAAAAAAATCCGGATGATAACCGGCCATATACCTCAAGATATATTGGTTCATTGGTGGCCGATTTTCACCGAAATCTATTAAAGGGAGGCATTTACCTTTATCCACAAACAGCTAAAGACCCAAATGGTAAACTAAGATTGCTCTATGAATGTAACCCCATTGGTTTCCTGGCTGAACAGGCAAAGGGATTGGCCAGTGATGGGCTTAGTAGAATTCTTGAAACCCAACCTGAATCTTTACACCAGAGAATTCCTTTTTATACCGGTTCCAAAAACCTGGTTAAAAAGGTAGAAGAGTTTTTATAATTGAAAAACATCTTCCCTTATATATAAATCAAATACTTACTTTTGACGTCTGATTTCTCTCCCAAAATAGGAAGAAAGAATATACCTATTATATAAAATGCACCCAGCAAAAAACCTAAGCCAGTTATATAATCATCCGAATTCGCAATTCCTGGATGAAAAGATCGATAATGGGGAGAGTAGGTTTTTTCTAAAGGGACTTGCAGGTTCATCTTCATCCTTGTTTTGCGCTAATTTCTTTAGCGTATCAAAAAAATCGCAATTTGTAGTCCTGAATGACAAAGAATCAGCAGCCTACTTCTTCAATGATCTAAGAAAATTCCTGAAAGAAGATCAGGTATATTTTTTCCCCTCGTCCTATAAAAGATCCGTACAATATCAGCAACCCGATTCTTCTAATATAGTTTTACGCACAGAAGTCCTCAACCTATTGTCAGGAAGTGCACGGAAAATAATTATTGTCACCTATCCGGAAGCCCTCATAGAAAAAGTCGTTTCACGTAAGGAATTGAAAAATAACACACTACATTTAATTGCTGGTGAAAAAGTATCCATGGAGTTTGTAGAGGAAGTTCTATTGGAATACCAGTTTCAGAGAACTGATTTTGTTTATGAACCTGGCCAATATTCACTACGTGGGAGTATTTTAGATGTTTTTTCCTTTTCCAATGATCATCCATATAGAATTGACTTTTTCGGAAATGAGGTGGAATCTATCCGGTCTTTTGACGTTGAAAGTCAACTATCGCTTGAGGCCTGCAAAAAAATTTCTATCCTACCCAACCTTAAAGACATATCCAGCTCATCAAAGTCTAATACTATTTTAAAATTACTGCCAGGCACTTTTCTTATCTGGAGCTATGACCTTTCATTCTCAATCAGCAGGATAGATGAATTGTATAACAATACACGCTTTGAGTCAGATGAAAATGAATCAACAATTGAAATATCTCCTGAGGAAAAGTACAATTGGCTGGTGACAGGAAATCAAGTTAAAGAAGATATTCTTGAATTCAGCCTGATAGAGTTTGGTAAAACATCTTTATCAAATGCTTATGAAACGATCGACTTTAATACCTCCCCACAACCAACATTCAGCAAAAATTTCGAATTGCTCGCAGTAAACTTGCACGAAAACATGGATCTGGGGTATACCAATTATATAATATCTGAAAATGAGAAACAATTTGAAAGACTAAAGGCAATATTTTCAGATATTACCGAGAATATTGAATTCACTCCCATTAAAACAACCCTTCACGAAGGATTTGTTGACCATGATTTAAAAATTTGTTGTTATACCGATCACCAGATTTTTGAACGATATCATAAATTTCAGTTAAGAGGAAACTTTTCAAAAAGAGATTCAATAACTCTTTACGAACTAACCGGATTGCATCCAGGAGATTATGTAGTGCATATTGACTATGGAGTGGGAAGGTTTGGCGGACTTGAAAAAATAGAAATAAACGGAAAACTCCAGGAAACTATTAAGTTGGTTTATAAGGATAACGATACTGTTTATATTAGCATACATGCCTTACATAGAATCTCCAAGTATAAAGGAAAAGATTCTGAACCACCCAAAATTCATAAACTGGGATCAGCTGCCTGGAAAAACCTTAAACTGAAGGCAAAAAACAAGGTAAAAGATATAGCGCGCGAACTCATTAAATTATACGCGCAAAGAACTACCAAAAAGGGATTTGCTTATTCACCCGATTCCTATCTTCAAACTGAATTAGAAGCTTCATTTATTTATGAGGACACCCCCGATCAATTAAATGCATCGAATTCGGTAAAAGAAAGTATGGAGGCTGCATTTCCTATGGATCGCCTGGTATGTGGTGATGTTGGATTTGGCAAGACGGAAGTAGCTATTCGGGCAGCCTTCAAAGCTGTTGCTGATAGTAAACAGGTAGCTATCCTGGTTCCGACTACCGTGCTTGCATTGCAGCATTATAAAACATTTAAAGCCAGACTTAAAGATTTTCCTTGCAATATTGACTATATAAGCCGATTCAGAGGGCCCTCCGAACAAAGGCAAATCCTATCTGCTGTTGCAGAAGGCAAAACCGATATCATTATTGGTACTCACAGACTCACTAGCAAAGATGTAAAATTTAGTGACCTTGGCCTATTGGTAATTGATGAAGAGCAAAAATTTGGTGTTTCTATTAAGGAGAAAATAAGACAATTAAAAATAAATGTAGATACATTGACCCTCACTGCAACGCCGATTCCAAGAACCTTGCAATTTTCCCTGATGGGTGCCCGTGACCTGTCAATCATTAAAACACCTCCACCCAACAGACATCCAATTATTACGGAGTTGCACAAATTCAATGAACAAATTATAAAAGAAGGCATTGAATATGAAATAAGCAGAGGGGGCCAGGTTTTTTTCATTCATAATAAAATTGAAAACATTGAAGAGGTTAAAAAACTTATTGATAAATTATTACCTAAAATAAAATCGGTAGTTGCACATGGCCGTATGGAAGGCAAAAAGCTGGAAGCCATAATTTTAGATTTTATTGATGGCTTTTATGATGTGTTAATCTCTACAACAATTATTGAATCTGGTATTGACATTCCAAACGCCAATACCATATTTATAAACAATGCTCAAAATTTTGGTTTAAGTGACTTACATCAGCTCCGCGGCAGAGTAGGCAGGTCAAATAAAAAGGCATTTTGTTTCTTACTCGCTCCTCCCCTGCAATTAGTCCAACCTGAAGCTCGTCGAAGACTTAAAGCCATCGTAGAATTTTCTGATCTTGGAAGTGGGTTAAGTATTGCCATGCAGGATTTGGATATTCGTGGAGCGGGGAACCTCCTTGGGTCTGAGCAAAGTGGATTTATTACAGAAATTGGGTATGAAACTTACCAGCGCATTCTTGAAGACGCTATAATTGAACTTAAGGAAGGTGAATTTAAAGATCAGTTTTCACAAGCTGAATCTCCTCAAAAGGGAATAAAAATTGAGGAAGATTTTGTTAAAGATGTATATATCGATACAGACCTTGAATTGCTATTCCCTGATGAATATATCGATAATATTTCAGAGAGAATAAGACTTTATCGGAACTTAGACAATCTGAATACAGAGGAGGAATTAGAACAGTTCCGAAAGAATCTAGAAGACCGGTTTGGGAAAATCCCTGATCCTACCATGGAACTTATGAATGTGGTAAGATTACGACGCTATGCCAAAAAACTTGGGTTTACAAAAATAGTCTTAAAACAAAAACAGCTACTTCTATTTTTTATTTCAAATCAGGATTCCCCCTACTACAAGTCACAAACATTTGTGAATCTTCTAAATGCAATTCAAAAGGAGTCGAAAAAGTATCAAATGAAAGAAAAGAATGGCAGGTTAACTTTAATGGTAAAAGATATAGAAAATCTGACTGATGTTTTAGAGATATTTAAGATGCTTAGTCAATAAGCTAATTTGTCAGGTACTCTTTTATTAAATCTTTGTCAAAAGACTTTGATCCATCAAGGTGAAAATAATCGATGCTGTTTACATTAATTTTACCGTATTTAAGGTAGCTCTCCCAGATATGATCAATGTACCAGTGCGGATAACTACCCCAGCGCAAGTCAGATACTTTTCTTTCCCGAAATATTTTTTCACCAACAGAAACAAATATCCTTTTATCGTATAATTGGTTTATTTCTTCATCATAAAACGCCAGCAATCCATCGGCAATAATCACATCGTTGAACTCAGAGGCTTCTTCTAAAGCGGATTTATACCTTGGAAAATCTATAGATTCTGGGCATTCCCAATCTACTTCTCCCCTAATTTCAGGAATTGCCTCCTCATCAAATACATAATTATCCTGAGGAATTATTACTACCCTATCCTGATTAAATATTGAATTAATTATTTCTGCCAAAGTGCTTTTCCCTGACCTGCTAACACCCCCAATTCCAATAATCATTTTAGAATCAAATTTTATTATTCATCATAAACACAAATTAAGCCATTACATTTTATATTTTTACCACAGATTTAAAAATTCTCAATCGCGAAAATATAATTAATGAATCTTATTATTGATATAGGTAATAGTTATACTAAACTGGCTATATTTGATAATTATGATATAATTTCTACAGAAAAAGTAAATAATGATAAAAATGAATTGATTTATTCCTTTTTTAGTAAAAATTCAGGTCTTGACAAAGGGATAGTTTCAATTACAGGTAAATCGGATCCGGAAATTTTGAATTTTATTTCAAATAATTTAAATCTATTTTTAATTCTTGATGAACACACAGCTTTGCCTATTGAGAATTTATATGAAACAAAGGACACTCTGGGCAAAGACAGAATAGCTGCTGCTGTGGCGGCAAATCATCTTTTTCCGGCAAATAATCTATTAGTGATTGATGCAGGTACAGCCTTAACCTATGAGTTTATTAATAATAAGGCCCAGTATTTAGGAGGCTGTATTTCTCCGGGGTTATCTATGAGATTTAAGGCTTTAAATACGTTTACGAATAAGTTGCCCCTGGTGACTGCCTCTGAACATTACAATGTTCCGGCAAGCACTACACATGATGCAATTCAGTGTGGTGTTCAATCAGGGATAATAAAAGAAATTGAAGGCACGATAAAAGAGTTTGAAGGACAATATTCTGATTTGAAAGTTGTTTTTACAGGTGGAGATGTTGTTTTTTTTGAAAAAAAAGTAAAAAGTCGCATCTTTGTGGACTCAAATCTTGTTCTTAGGGGACTAAATCGAATATTGGATTTTAATGCTGAAAAAATTTAAAAAGTTTCTCGTACTTACTTTTATAAGTCTAAACACAATTCTAGTGGTGGGCCAATCATTTAACTCTCCTTATTCTAGTTTTGGTTTAGGCGATATGTCATTTAAGGGATTTGGGCGAAATCGAGCCATGGGTGGAATATCCATTGCCATGAAAGATGGCAATTACATTGACTT
Source organism: Bacteroidales bacterium (assembly GCA_033791445.1). Classification (GTDB taxonomy): domain Bacteria; phylum Bacteroidota; class Bacteroidia; order Bacteroidales; family VadinHA17; genus JANTGF01. The sequence continues at coordinate 11,884 of JASJGS010000109.1, forward strand.
CTTAAATCCAGCATCATACGCTGCCAGAGACAGTTTATCTTTACTGTTTGAATTTGGAGGGGTTGGCCAGGTTTCTCAAGTATCAACAGATAATGGTTCGAATGCTCCCTGGGACATTAACTTTAGCCATCTTGCTTTTAGCTTTCCTATTTCTAGAAAACTCTCATTTGGAGCTGGGTTGATACCATATACATTATCAGATTACAATTTTGTTTTTGAAGTAAGCAATGGAGATGAATTATATGATCCCGAAGTGGGCCAACTTGAATATCTTTTTAAGGGTTCGGGAGGTTTGAATGAAGTGTTCTTTGGTGTTGCATATGAAATCACAAAGAACCTAGCCCTGGGTGTAAATGGAAGATATATTTTTGGAAATCTCACAAAAGTTCAGTCTGTTACTCTGGTTGAAAATCCAAATGCCTACCATACAAAATTGGACGAGCAGGATATTCTAGGTGGTATAAATTTCACTATTGGGCTTAATTATGAGACGCAATTTGGTAAAGACTGGGAGTTTGGGGTTGGAGGTTATTATACCCTTAAAAGCAAAATAAATCAAAAAACTGAATTCCTGGCCACAAATAATTTATTTCTTGAATCTGGCACCTCAATTGATACTCTTATTTCATATAATACTGATAAGGAGAAAAAGGATTTTCCAGCCAGTTACGGATTAGGAGTACTTTTTAATAAAGGGGATAAAATAATTTTCGGGATTGATTATAAAACAACCTTATGGTCAAATGCTACTATAATGAATTTTGAGTCTGCCCAAAACAGCCAATCCATCCTATTGGGCGTGGAATATACTCCCAGCCCAAGAGAATTGAGGTCCTATTTAAAACGGATTCATTATAGAGCAGGGGGGTACTATACCAATTCATATCTCAAGGTCCAGGGTAATCAGATAACTGACTTTGGCATAACTTTTGGAGTAGGATTACCAATAGGGCGTTCAAGATCATCATTTAATCTTGCCTTTGATTATGGAAAAAGAGGATCTAGAGAAAATAATGGGATACTTGAAAACCACGGGGTCATTACATTTAGCCTCTTAGTTTACGACTTCTGGTTTATGAAAAGAAAATTTGATTAATAAAAACCTAGTAACATGAAAGCTTTAAAATTTACTTTTTCAATTGTAATTTTCACCTTATTATCCTCGATTAGCTTCGGACAGAAGGGCTATGAGGATGGTTCTCGTTATGGACATGGTGAAGACTCTATTCGATGTGTAAGAAACTATTCCTTGTACCGGGAGTACTACAAACAAAAAAACTACAAGGACGCATTGCCTTATTGGAGAATTGTAATGAAGGATTGTCCGAAGGTGACAAAAAGCATTTATCAGAACGGTGTAGCTATGTATAAGTTTTATATTATACAAGCTCAAAACAATAACAACAATGAACTTAAAAATGCCCTGGTTGATACATTATTACAGGTATATGATCAAAGAATTAAGTGGTATCCAAAGGACAAAGCAAACGTTTTGGGTTATAAAGCCAATGATATATTAAGGTTCAAAAGTAATGATATAACCTGTGTTAAGAAGGCCTATGAGTTTAGTGGCCAATCTATAGATGTATCAAAAACCAAAGCGTCAAAATCAGTTATTCAAACTTATATGACGACTACATTAACTTTATTTGAAAATAAAGAAATTGGGGAAACCGAAGTTGTTCAGAATTATGCTAAGACTATGGATATATTAGATGCACAGCTTGAAAAATCACCTGAAGATGAAGATCTATATATTCTCAAGGGAACCATACAATCATATTTTGCAAATAGCGGTGCTGCCTCCTGTGAGTCTTTAATTCAATTGTTTACTCCTCAGTTTGAGGCAAATGCTGGTGATATTGATGAGCTGAAAAAAATATTATACATGTTGAATAGTACAGGATGTACAGAATCAGACTTATATCTTGAGGCAACTATGGCCTTAAATAAGATTGAGCCATCCGGAAACCTCGCTTATCACATTGCCAAGCTTTACAATAGTCGTGGCCAATATTCTGATGCCATTGAATATTATGAGCAAGCTATTGCAGCCGAAACTGATATGCCGGCTAAATCAAAGTATTTGGTTGAGTTGGGTTATATTATACATAGCGAGAAAAATAATTTATCTCTGGCAAAAAAATATGCCTTAGAATCAATGAGTGCTGATCCAACTTCTGGACAACCTAATATTCTTTTAGGAAACATTTATGCCTCAGTTAAGAATTTTGGGGAAGATGATTTGGCTCATTTGTCTGTATATTGGGTAGCTGTTGACCAATACAAACAAGCCATTCGAAAAGACTCAGAATTAGCACAAGTTGCCAATGCGAAGATTAAGACCTATTCTCAATACTTTCCTGATACGGAGATGGTTTTCTTCTACGGATATAAAGTAGGCGATACCTATAAGCTCGGAGGCTGGATAAATGAAAGTACAAAAGTCAGAACCAGATAAACCAGAAATAAGCATTCCTGCTAGTTTCTGGTTGAATAGAATATTGAAAAGCATTGCGATCTCAATTGTAGGGGTCGCATTGCTTTTTTCATGTAAAAAGAATGACATTGAAGTTGTCAATTCATTTAGCCAGGCTGATACATTACCTACCCAATCTGTTGTTAACCTGGAGACCGTTTATACCGATTCTGGCAAAGTCAGACTGGTGGTATTCGCACCTCTTGTTGAGCGCTATTCTGGTGATCAAAAAAACAAGACCTATTTCCCCGAGGGCATGAAAGTAGATTTTTATGATGGCAAAGGAAATATTACATCCTGGATAAGCTCCAAATATGCCATATACCATGAAGATGAAAACCTTTGGGAGGCATCAGACAGTGTTGTTGCTGTAAATGAAAAGGATGAAGTCTTAAATACAGAACTACTTTTCTGGAATGAGGAAGAACAAATAATTTATTCCTCAAAATTTGTAAAAATAACAACTGAAAAAGAGGTTATCTATGGAACAGGGTTTGAAGCTGATCAATCGTTCAACTTCTGGACCATATCAAAGGTTAAGGGCACTATTTACCATGATACTGAATAATAAAAGATTTCAGCATTGAATTCATCAGAAAAACAAACTAAAAAAGGATCTGCCTTCCAAAAACTAATGGAGCAAGTATGGATTGTGATATCTATATTTAGCTTGGCATTGTGGGTCTACTCAGTCATTAAAGATGGTTTCAAGGATAATTTCATGTTGCTGGTAATCTCAGGGATTTCGTTTCTCATGTATTCTGTCCGTCGATATTTGAGAAAGAATTCTCTTAAACAAAATAACACAAATGAACCAAAAGAATAAGCTATCTGGTTTATTACTTGAGCTGAACATGAATAAAAAGTATATTTGAATCATAAACTAAACTGAATAATTTCGCATTAAGTTGTTAATCCAGTAAACGGATAAAAACTATCTTGTCAGGAATGAATTATTTAATTGCCATTTTGATAACCTTGCTTTTTTCGGCCTTTTTCTCAGGTATGGAGATTGCATTTGTTTCATCTAACAAATTGCGTATAGAAATAGACAAAAAACAGGGTTCTTTCTCTTCTCAAATTATTTCCATTTTCACCCAGAATCCAGGTCAGTATATTGTTACTATGCTCATTGGGAACAATATTGCACTTGTTATTTATGGTATTATCATGGCATTGGTTCTAGAACCTTTGATAAGGACATTTACACAATCTGATTCAACTATATTAATTATTCAGACTATTATTTCAACATTATTAATACTATTTACAGCAGAGTTTCTTCCAAAAGTTGTTTTCAGAATTAATTCTAATGGTTTATTAAAAGTATTTAGCATTCCTATCTTCCTTTTTTATTTAATCTTTTATCCTATTAGCAAATTTACCATTGCACTTTCCAACCTGATTCTGCGTGTTTTTCTAAGAACAAAAATCTCTAAGAATCCGGCAGAACAGGTATTTGGTAAACCAGATCTAGATCATCTTGTTAGTCAGAATGAAAATATAGAGGATAGCCAGGAGGAAAAGGATGCCGGAATAAAAATGTTTCAGAATGCATTGGATTTTTCTAATGTTAAGTTGCGTGAATGTATGATTCCACGTACTGAAATAGTTGCTCTTGAGGAAGGGGTGAAAATTGATGAACTCAGACAGGCGTTTATAGAAACAGGGTTTTCCAAGGTCCTTATATTTAAGGAATCAATTGACAATATAGTGGGTTATGTAAATATGAAAGACCTGCTTGGTGAGGTTGATAATATTTCTCCATTGATTCTCCCACTCCCAATCGTTCCAGAATCTATGCCTGCTAATAAACTTCTTAAATTATTTGTTGAAGAAAAAAAGAATATCGCTTTGGTTGTAGATGAATTTGGTGGTACATCAGGAATTGTAACAATTGAGGATATTCTGGAAGAGATATTTGGAGAGATTGAAGATGAACATGACATTTCAGAATTAATTGATAAGCAAATCAGTGATACCGAATACCTGTTTTCAGCAAGACTTGAAATTGACTTTCTAAATGAGAAATACAATTTGAATCTCCCAGAAATGGATAACTACGAGACCCTGGCTGGCTTAATTTTCTTTCATCTGGAGAGTATCCCTAAATTAAATCAGAGTATTACCATTGACCAGTTTGAATTCAAAGTTATTAAAGTTAGTGAAACACGCCTAGAATTGGTTCATTTAAAAGTTATTGAATCCTAAACTTATGGAATCTGTCCAAATCATCTGATTTAAAGTCTCTCCATGCCAAAAAATTACCAAAACATTTCCTTTCCTGCGGCATATTTTTATATATTTGCAGCCTGAAAAATTAATCAGACAATATTAAATAGACATTCATGGCAACATTACAATCTATAAGGGACAGGGCAGGTGTGTTAATAGCGGTTATTATTGGTTTGGCTATTCTTGCATTTGTATTGGGTGACTTCTTTGGCGGACAGGGCAGTACAAGAATTGGAATGAAAAAGAAGTTAGAAATAGGTGAAATATCTGGAGAATCCATTTCGTATCTTGATTTTGATAAAAAAGTAAATAACCTTACTGAGATCTATAAATTATCGGGTCAGAATACAATGGATGAGGCCACAGCGACACGTATTCAACAAGATACCTGGGATCAAATGGTTCGTGATAATGTGATGTCTGTTCAATATAAAAGACTTGGATTGGCAGTAAGCCCGGAGGAATTATTTGATATGGTTCAGGGTGAAGATCCTCATGCTTTTGTTCGACAGATTTTTTCAGATCCAAATACAGGATACTTTGACAGGGGAGCACTTATACGATTTCTGAAGAATATGGAGAGTGACGAAACTGGCAACCAGCAGGCATATTGGTTATTTATTGAGAACCAGATTCATGACGAAAGAATGTTCACAAAATATCTGTCAATGGTTCGTAAAGGATTATATGTTACTGATCAACAAGTTGACAATGCCCTGGCAGAAAATTCAGAATCAGTGGATTTCAAATATATTATTCAACGATATGCAAGTGTTGCAGATTCTTCTGTTAAAATCTCTGAGGAAGATCTAAAAAAATATTACAACGAGCACAAAGACAATTATCAGCAAACTGCATCAAGAAGTATAGATTACGTAACATTCGATGTTAACCCATCAAATGAAGATATAATAGCTTCTGAAGAATGGATTACTGATATTAGGCCTGAACTTGAAGAGACTACGAATATCCCGCAGTTTGTGAATGCCAATTCTGATATTCCTTTTGATTATAGTTATTACAAAAATGGAGAACTTCCAGCATTGTATAATGATCTTTTCTTTAAGGAGCAACCAGATACAGCTTATGGACCATACCTTGAAAACGAAACCTATAAGTTAGCCAGACTAGTTGAGATTCGTAATTTGCCGGATTCTGTCCATGCCCGACATATATTAGTATCCCCAAGTGCAGAAAGGACCCCGCTTCAAGCAAAAGAAACGGCTGATAGCCTGCTTAATCTTATAAGTTCAGGCACAGACTTTGCTTTACTTGCTACTTTCAATTCAAGTGACCAGGGTAGTGCCCAACTCGGTGGAGATTTAGGCTGGTTTAATGAAGGAGCCATGGTGCAGCCTTTCAATGATGTTTGCTTTTTTGGTAATAAAGGTGATCTGGAAATTGTCGAAACCCAATTTGGATTTCACATAATTGAAATTCTTGATCAGGGACCAAGATCAGAAAAAGCGCAAGTAGGAATTCTAGCACGCACCATCCAACCTAGTTCAACTACTTTCCAAAATGTTTATTCAGAGGCCAGCCGATTTGCCGGTGTTAATAATACCTATGACAAATTCATTGCAGCCATCGAGGAAGAAGGTCTAAATAAAAGGGTTGCCAATGATATAAAAGAGGCTGACAGACAAATTCCAGGATTAGAATCTCCACGTTTGCTGATTATGGCTCTGTATACCTCTGAAGAAGGAGAAATCATACTAGACCAGGGAGGTCAGGCTGTTTTTGAGCTTGAAAATAAAAATGTTGTAGCCTATGTTACAGAGGTAAAAGAAGAGGGAATTGCTCCCCTGGAGCAAGTAAGAGAAGATGTTGAATTAAATACAAGGAAAAAGAAAAAAGCCGAAGCCTTAATCAAGACTCTAAATACTGAAATTGAAGGTATTGATGATATAGAAGGTTTAGCTGATAACATTAATACAAGTGTACTTGAAGCCAGTGGTATTAATTTTAACTCATTTTCAATCCCAGGAGCTGGAATTGAACCCAATGTAATAGGATATGTAGTTGGCATGGATGAAAATACCATTTCTGAACCAGTTGAAGGTTTGAATGGAGTGTATGTACTTGAGGTTACTTCGAAAACCCAGAATACAGAATTGACAGCTGAAAATGAAAAAAACAGCTTAGCTAGCAAGTATCAAAACAGAGTAAATTTTGAAACCTATAATTCACTTCTTAAGCTTGCTAATGTAAAAGATAAAAGGTCAAAATTTTATTAAAATATGATCTTTATATAATACTTTCAACCCTATTGGGGTTAAATAGAAAAAACCAGCATATGCTGGTTTTTTTATGCCAATTCTTCAAGGTTTAAGTATCTAATCTACATTGTCATGTAAATATGTGTTATCTGAGCTAAGTTTTGTCTCATTATCATCATCATATAATGAGTATTTCGATACTTTTCGTTTTGCAGCATGATCAGGTTTGTTAATATGCCTGTTCTTCCTGATATATGCCGGCTGATCCTCCAATTCTTCTATCTCATCTTTTTTATCATTTTCAAGATAGCCTTGGTTCTTCAAATAATTCTGATGTTCCTTTAGCTTCTTCATACGCTCTTTCGTTTTGTCTTCATCCAATGGATTACTTTGCAAACTAGCACTATATGGAATCTCTTCATCGGAATCATCAGATAGTTGATTAAACTCGATAGTCCTTTGTGAGTTATCATACTCATCCATAGTATAGGTCCCAATATTTTTATCCTCAATTTCAAAACCAACATCAGGAGAAGTAATAATTTGGGGTTCCTCCTTCAAAACTACTTTCTCAAGAGATCTGCGCGTTGCATACAACTCAGGAATGGATCCTGCTTCAAATCCTGTAGCAATTACAGTTACAGAAACTTTGTCATTGAGGTTCTTATCCATTGTTGTACCCCATATTATCATTACATCCTCATAGGCTGCAGAATTTATAAAATCTGTAATCTCACCTATCTCATCCATACTTATTTCATTCTCTCCCGATGAAATATTCAATAATATGCTTTTTGCCCCTGTGATTTCATTCGAATTCAGCAATGGGGAGGTAATGGCAGCTTCCACAGCTTTAATTGCTCTATCTTCCCCTTCTGCATCTCCGGTTCCCATCATTGCCACTCCAGAATCCATCATGACCGTCTCAACATCAGCAAAGTCAACATTTATATATCCATGAACTGTAATAATTTCAGCAATTCCTCTTGCTGCATATGTTAAAACGTTGTCGGCTATGGCAAAGGCTTCAGATAGTTTTAAATCTCCATAAATCTCCCTCAATTTTTCATTATTTATTACGAGAAGGGAGTCGACATTCCTCCGAAGCTCTTCTATTCCTTCTACTGCCTGACGTATTCTCTTTTGACCCTCAAAACGAAATGGAATGGTTACTATGGCAACTGTAAGGATGCCCTCTTCTTTGCAAGCTTTGGCAATCACCGGAGCAGCACCTGTACCTGTGCCACCTCCCATACCTGCCGTTAGAAAGACCATTTTTGTATTCTTTGAAATGGTTGCCATAACATCGTCAAGGTTTTCCATAGCAGCCTGACGTCCAACCTCGGGTTTATTTCCTGCCCCTCTTCCTTCGGTAATTGATTCTCCAATCTGAATCTTTACGGATACAGGACTATTTTCAAGTGCTTGAGCATCGGTATTGCAAACTAAAAAGTTTACGCCTTTAATACCCTGGTGAAACATATGGTTCACAGCATTACTTCCGCCTCCTCCGATCCCTAAGACCTTGATAATTGATGAGTTGTCAACTGGTAAGTCAAAGTTCATGAGTTCTTCAGCCATATCATAATTTTTTTGTTGGTTAATAGCATATTGGTTAATGTAGGGGGTTATTCTAATTTCATATCATTTTCAGCAAAAATCTCATTCAAGGTATTTTTAAATTTCTCAAAAAGATTTTTTCTGGGCTCTGAATTATCATCATCACCTTCCTCCTTTTCAACAGAAACATAGATTTCCTCTTTCTCTTCATATTGCTTTGGTGCATGATTGATTTTCATATATTCAAATCCTTTCAGCACCAGGCCAATACTGGTTGAAAACATGGGCTGGTTAATTGAGTCATCTATTTCTCCAGCCAGGTGAAGGTTTGGTAGTCCAATTCTAACATCAAGGCCCGTTCTGAATTTTACCAGCTGAGGTAAATGCTTCAATAAGGCTCCACCTCCAGTTAATACTATTCCAGCGGCTAGCTTATCACTATAACCAGAGTTTTGAATTTCAAAAGTTACGGCATCAATAATTTCCTCCATTCGTGATTGAATTATATATGCCAAATTTTTAAATGATATCTCTTTGGGCTCTCTTCCGCTTATACCTGGTATAGTAACCACTTTATCATCTGGAGCTATATCACCCAATGCAGAACCATACTGCATCTTCAGGGATTCTGCCTGTCTACTTAAAATAGAGCATCCCTCCTTAATATCATTTGTTACTACATTCCCGCCAAAAGGGATTACCGCTGTGTGACGAATAACATTATCATAATATACTGCTACATCGGTAGTCCCACCTCCAATATCTACCAGGGCAACACCAGCCTCCTTTTCATCTTCCGTAAGTACTGCTTCAGAAGATGCCAGAGGTTCAAGAATCAATTCATTGATTTCTAACCCGACTCTATTTACACACTTTTCAATATTCTTTGCTGAGGCTACTCTGCCTATCACTATGTGAAAATTCCCTTCCAACCTTCTGCCAGACATCCCAACAGGATTTTTTACACCAGTTTCGTGATCTACAATAAAACTTTGAGGCAAAACATGAATGATATCTTCTCCAACATCGATTGGGATTCTTTGCATATCCTCAATCAAACGTTGAATGTCTTCCCTTGTTATTTCATCACTATCAGAGTCGCGATTGATATAACCCCTGTTTCGAATACTCTTGATATGCTGACCAGCAATACCAACAAAGACTTCAGAAAATTGCTGTCCTGAGTTTTCTTTAATCTCATCAATGGTAGTTCTAATGGCATTTACTGTTTCCTCAATATTCTGAACAACCCCTCTTTTCACTCCCTTTGAAGCAGCTTTGCTCATTGCCAGAACTTCTAGTTTTCCATTGCTATTTTTTTTGCCTACAATTGATACAATTTTTGTTGTTCCAATATCGATGGCTGCAACGATTTGATTTTGTTTACTCATATCAAAATGTTTATCCGGTTATAATTTTAATTGATTTATCTTTTAGTACAAATTACCTGGTTCTTATATTTCAAATTAATTGCGGAATACTTATTCCATCCTTCATTTCTAAGTCCCTGAACATACAGAGCATAGAGTTTTTCAAATTTTCTTTCGTAATCTCCCAACTCACCAAATTTAATAACATGACTTCCAACTCTTGGGATTAGTTCATACTCACCACCCCTTGTTACATAAATTTGCTCTATCTGGGCTTTCCAAAAGCTATCATGGTATATATAATTCGCTAATTCAAACACACCTTTCACAATAGAATAATTTTCACTTTTCTCATAATCATCCAATTCAACTCCAGGTTTAACTTCATTCAGTTTCCAGCCGTTTGCAATAAGTACCCTGGCTGTATAAAATTTACTTACAGGCATTATAAACCCCTCTCTATCTATATAGTATCCTTTTTCTTTATAATTTATCACTCTTACAACTGGCTCTCGTTGATGAATATTGATATTTAAATTCCCTTCTGAGCTTGTAAAAACTTCTGCCGATCTGACGAATGGAAATTTTTCCACTTCAGTCTCAATTTCCTTAATTTTGACCTTACTTAATGGATTCCCTAATATTTTTTCATCATAACTAACTACTCTTGAATATATATCGTCTGATGAAACAAATTTATTATCGGTGGAATCCTTAATATTTATAAGAATTGACTGGCATGGCATATTATCTAACTTGGCATCAACCATTCCCAGCACAACAATCATGTATAAGCCAATAGCAACCCACAATGATATTTCTTTACCCTTTTTCAATTTTATACCTCGCTAATATTTATTCTTTCTTTGAATATCTTTTCAATAGGTCTAGTAAGTTTATCAATATCTCCAGCTCCCAAAGTCAATAAAACTCCGGACTCCATGCTTTGCACATATTCCAGTGCTTCTTCATTTGACAAAATCATTTTCTCCTCAATTGAAACCTGGTTCAGGATGATTTCAGACGAAACGCCAGGGATAGGTTCTTCACGAGCAGGATAAATATCAAGCAAGATTAACTTATCAAGCTCATCCAGACTCTGTGCAAAATCCATATATAGATCTTGAGTCCGGGAATACAAATGTGGCTGGAATATTCCCGTTAACTTTTGGCCTTTGTATAGTTCCTTAACAGATAAAATTATCGATCTGATCTCAACCGGGTGATGCGCATAATCATCAATATATGTAAGCACATCTGAATGATATCGTATGTCAAACCTCCTTTTAATCCCAGTAAATGACACCAGTGCTTTTCGAATAGTACTGTCACTAACTCCAAGTTGCAAGGATACTCCTATAGCAGCAATGGCATTTTCAATATTTATTCTACCTGGGAAGCTCATCTTAATCCCTTCAATAATTCTATTGGGTCCTATAAAATCGAAGATATACAGACCTTGCTCTACTCTAATATTTGTCGCATAAAAATCAGTTTCCTGATCGAGGGAATATGAAAATATCGATAGATTCTTTCTTTTTATTTCAGGCAATCTAACCCTTTCATTCACAAGCAGAGTTCCACCATCTTTTATATTATTCACAAATTCTAAAAAAGATTTTTTAAGATTTGTTTCATCCTTGTAAATATCGAGGTGATCAGAATCAACAGAAGTTATGATAGCATACTCTGGATGAAGCCACAAAAAAGATCTATCATATTCGTCAGCTTCAGCTACAGAAATTGCTGTATTACCTGAAATGAAATTTGAAAAATAATTTTTTGAAATGCCACCCAAAAAAGCTGTACAACCGATGTCTGATGTACTCAAAATATGTGCTATAAGGGTTGAAATAGTAGTTTTTCCATGGGTTCCAGCCACAGCTATTAAGCTTGAACCATTGGTTAGTTCACCAAGCACCTGCGACCTCTTTTGGATTTGGTAATTATTTTCCTTGAAATAAGAAAGCTCCAAATGATCATTCGGAATAGCAGGTGTGTAAATCACTAAAACTTGATCAATATTTGCCTTCACTTTATATTCGGCAGGTATTTTAAGAATATTGTCATCGAAATGTATCGAGCAGCCTTCACTCTCTAACTCATCTGTCAATTGGCTTCTGGTACGATCATATCCTGCTACAGTGCACTCCATTGATAAAAAATACCGGGCTATTGCACTCATTCCAATGCCACCTATCCCAATAAAATAAATTATATGTTTCCCTTTAAGATCCATTTAATTATTACACAATTTAAGTACTTCACCTGCAATTAACCCAGCAGAGTTATGCATTGCTAATTTTTTTATATTCCCGGAGTATTTCCCAAGTTCTTTATCGTCGATTATTAAGTCTAATGCTGCCGCAACAAGGGTAGATTCTGCCTCTATATCCTTAACAAGAATTGCAGCATCATTTTCAACCAGTGCCATTGCATTTTTTGTTTGATGATCTTCAGAAACATTTGGTGAAGGCACCAATATGGAGGGTTTTCCTGTTATACATAATTCAGAAATGGTTCCAGCGCCTGCTCTTGAGATAACAAGATCAGAAATAGCATAGGCTAAATCCATACGAGAAATGAAATCAAATAAGAAAATATTATCTGGTTGGTATTTTCCTAATGCTTCCTTGGCCGATTCATAGTATAACTTTCCACACTGCCAGACAACCTGAATCCCACTTTTATTTAAATTTGGTATCTGTTCAATAATGGCCTGGTTAATTGTTCTTGCACCCAGACTTCCTCCCAACACAAGTAATGTTTTCTTTTCAGGATTTAGATTAAACAGTTTATAGCCACTATCTCTTTTTCCTGTAGTAACTTCCAGATCTTCCCTCACAGGGTTCCCTGTTAAAAGAATCTTTTCAGCTGGAAAATATTTATCAAGGCCCTGGTAAGCGACACATATTTTACTTGCTCCTTTGGCTAGTAATTTATTTGTTATTCCAGGATATGAATTTTGTTCCTGAATCAAGGTAGGTATATGCCTTTTACCTGCAGCATACAAAACCGGACCACTTACATATCCACCTGTACCCACAACTACATCGGGTTTGAAACCTTGAAGGATTTTCTTAGCACCGCGTATGCTTTTTAATAGATTCATCAGAACCTTTACATTATTAATGGTCAACTTACGATTGAAACCACTTACAGGCAAACCTTTTATTTCGAATCCAGCCGCAGGAATTCTTTCCATCTCCATCCTACCGTTTGCCCCAACAAATAAAATTTCTATTTGATCATCAATTTTCAATAAAGCCCGAGCAATAGAAATAGCAGGGAAGATGTGACCTCCAGTACCACCCCCACTAATTATTATTTTTCTATGCTGCTGCTTGCTTTTCATCTAATAAATCTTTTTGAATGCCCCGACTTACGCTCAATATCATACCAAATGCAACACTGGTAAATAATAAAGAAGATCCCCCCATACTTACAAAAGGCAATGTCTGTCCTGTTACAGGAAATAAATTTACTGCAACAGCCATATTTACAAATGCCTGAAATACTATTAATAAAGTGAGCCCAATTGCTAAGAAAGCCGGGAAAGTTCTGTTTGATCGCTGCATCATAACACCCCCCCGGAACAATATTAACAGGTAGGCAAATACTAATGGAATTGCTCCCAGAACAAAGCCATATTCTTCAACTATAATGGCAAAGATAAAATCAGAATAGGGGTGAGGTAGGAAGTTGCGCTGTACACTTTTACCCGGTTTCTTACCAAACAAACCTCCTGTGGCAACAGCAATCTTTGCCTGTTCAACCTGGTAACTTTCTTCTGAATCTTCCTGGAAGAAATTTTCTATTCTACTCTTCCATGTACTTATTCTACCCTCTTTGTTTATTAGGTAGGCCCCACCAATAAATAAAACCAATACCAGCAACCCGATTGCACTAAAAGCCACTATAAACTTAGAAGGCACTCTACCAATGAATAGCAGTATCATTGAAGTTGCAAATACAATTAATGCAGTAGACAAGTTGGCCGGTAAAATCAAGGCACAAACCAGTACTATCGGGATTATCAAAGGTTGAAATGACTCTCTTAGGTTACTAATATTGCCTTGCTTCAAAGAAAGCAAGCGCGCAATGTACATGACCAATGCAAGTTTGGCAAAATCAGATATTTGAATAGTCAAACCGAGACCGGGAAGTGTCAGCCAACGTGAAGCTTGGTTCAGGCTTGTTCCCATAATAAGTGTAAATAATAACAAGGGAATGGACAGATACAAAAATACCTGTGATAACCTTGAAAAATACCTGTAAGGGATCAGGTGTGTTACAAAAATGATAAAAATTCCAATTGCAAGAATTACTCCATGCCTGATCAAATAATAGGTAGTATTGCCACCCATCTTTGAATAAGCCAAAGTGCCAGTAGAGCTATATACTGCCAATAGGGAGTAAATAGTCAACAGGACAATGACACCCCAGATCACTTTGTCTCCCCTAAATAATTTATTTATTCTTTCTTCCATTAATCTTCAAAAGCAATTTTATCGAACAACTTTCTTTTTAGCTGTTATAATATAGTTCATATTTTAAAGGTTTCTGACTGCCTGTTTAAACTGCCTTCCCCTGTCTTCATAGTTCTCAAAAAGGTCAAAACTTGCACAGGCTGGTGAAAGCAATACTGTATCACCTTTTTCACCCAAATAATACGCCTTTCTAACCGCATTTTCCATGGAATCAACTTCAACTATTGTTTCTACAGCATTTTCGAAACTCTTAATAATTTTCTCATTGTCCTTACCAAGACAGATAATCCCCTTCACTTTATCCCTAACCAGGTCTATAAGGGAACTATAATCATTGCCTTTATCAATACCACCAATTATGAGAATAACGTTTTTCGTCATACTTTCGAGGGCATACCAGGTTGAATTTACATTCGTGGCTTTAGAGTCATTCATGAACATGATGCCGTGAACTTTTATAACGGGCTCTAGTCTGTGTTCCACCCCCTGAAAGTCTGATAGGCTTTCACGGATAATTTCCTTTCGAATTCGAAGTACCTGCCCTGCAATTCCTGCTGCCATTGAATTATAAGTGTTGTGTTTCCCTTTTAATGCTAGATCTTGGATTGACATATCAAATTTTTTATTTTTAAATTGAATATTTATTTTATCGTTATTTACGTATGCAGTATTCTCGGGATCATTGTGTAATGAAAATGGAAGTTTAGCCATTCTCGTATCCCGGCTTTCAAGCTCACTGCTTATTAATTTATCATCAGAACAGTAGATGAAATAATCGTCCTCATATTGATTCTGAATTATCTTAAACTTTGAGTTCACATAATTCTTCATATCATAATTATAGCGATCAAGATGATCGGGAGTAATATTGAGGAGAATGGATATATCAGACTTGAATTCATACATATCATCAAGTTGAAAACTACTTAGTTCCAATACATAATACTCGAAATCATTCTCTGCCACCTGCATGGCAAAACTATTTCCAACATTTCCTGCCATTCCAACATTCATTCCGGCTTTACTCATCATATGCCAGATTAAATTTGTGGTGGTAGTTTTTCCATTACTCCCTGTGATACAAATCATTTTGGCCTTAGTAAACCGTGATGCAAACTCAATCTCAGATATAATCGGGATTCCTTTCTCCCTAATAGCTTTAACAACACCCGCTTCATCCGGGATTCCAGGGCTTTTAATTACCTCGCCAGCTGCAAGAATTACCTTCATAGTATGGCCAGCCTCCTCCCACTTTATTCCTCTACCTGATAGAATATCCTTATAGCTTTTTCTTATTTTACCATTATCAGAAAGAAAAACCTCATAGCCCATTTTTAAAGCAAGAACTGCACTTCCGGTACCACTTTCGCCGCCACCAAGCACAACTATCTTATTCTTGCCGTTTTGCATTTATCTAATTTTTAAAGTCACAATTGTAATTACAGCCAACATTATCCCCACAATCCAGAAACGAGTGACAATTTTTGGTTCGGTATACCCTCTTTTCTGGTAATGATGGTGTAATGGTGACATTAGAAAGATCCTTTTTCCTACCCCTGTTCTCTTTTTTGTATATTTAAAATAGGATACCTGGAGCATCACTGAAAGGCTTTCGATTAAAAATATTCCACACAGAATTGGGATTAAAAGCTCCTTCCTGATAATAATGGCGAACACGGCCAGTATACCACCTAAAGCAAGACTACCTGTATCACCCATAAATACTTGTGCCGGGTAGGAGTTATACCATAAAAACCCAATAGTTGCACCTATCAAGGCACTGGCAAATATTACCAATTCACCGGTATTGGGAATATACATTATATTCAGGTATGTGGCATAAATAGCATTACCAGACAGGTATGCCAAAACTCCAAGGGTTGTCCCGGAAATGGCCGTTGTACCAGCGGCCAGACCATCTAAACCATCCGTGAGATTTACCCCATTAGATACGGCCGTTATAATAAAGATAACTGCTATGACAAACACCAGCCACCCCCATTTTTGCTTTTTCTCACCAAGAAACCCAACTATCGTGCTATAATCGAATTCATGATTTTTTACAAATGGGATTGTTGTTTTTGTTGATTTTTGATCCTGAACAGTCGCTAGTTCCTCAAGGTTTGCTGAATAATTAACTTCAGAAGTTTCGAGAGAGGTATATTCACGGATGACAACATCATCGTTTAGATACAAAGTCAATCCAACTATTAGTCCTAAACTTACCTGGCCTATAATTTTAAACCTGCCAGCAAGACCCTCCTTATTTTTCTTAAAGATTTTAATATAATCATCAATAAATCCAATGGTACCGAGCCAAACTGTTGTGATCAGCATTAAGATGACATAAACATTTGATAAATCACCAAAGAGCAAAACTGGTATTAGAATTGACGCCAGAATAATTATACCACCCATCGAGGGAGTACCCACTTTTTGGTATTGACCCTCAAGACCTAGATCCCGTACCACCTCGCCTATTTGCTTCTTTTGCAAATATTTAATAATTCTTCGCCCTATCACCATCGAAATAATTAAGCTGAAAATAACGCTCATAGAGGCCCGAAATGTAATATACTGGAACATTCCAGCTCCTGGAATATTAAAAGCATCGAGGTATTCGAATAGAAAATATAACATATTCAGTTACTT
This sequence comes from Bacteroidales bacterium, assembly GCA_033791445.1. Lineage (GTDB taxonomy): Bacteria > Bacteroidota > Bacteroidia > Bacteroidales > VadinHA17 > JANTGF01. Next base: position 28,889 of record JASJGS010000109.1, read on the forward strand.
TTAATTAATCCTCTTCAATTTGGTTAAATATCTCTCTTACAATTTCTTTATCATCAAAATGTTGTCTTTTCCCTTCAATCTCCTGATAGGTTTCGTGTCCTTTCCCAGCAACAAGAATAATATCATTTCTGTCTGTCATCATGCAGGCGGCTTTTATTGCTTCCTTTCTATTGCTAATTGCTAAAACCTTTCTCTGCAATTCATCTGGGATTCCCAATTCCATATCTTTTATTATCTCTTCAGGTGATTCAGTTCTCGGATTATCTGATGTAAGAATAAGATTGTCACTATTTTCAGCTCCAATTCTTGCCATTACAGGCCTTTTTTCTTTATCACGGTCTCCCCCAGCTCCTACCACTGTAATGACTTTGGTATGCTTTCTTCTAATTTGTTGAATGGTTTGAAGAACATTCTTAAGTGCATCAGGAGTGTGTGCATAGTCTACTATAGCAATTCTTCCATCACCGGATCGAATTGTTTCAAATCTTCCTGGTACAGGTTTTAGCTTGCTAATTACCGTAAGTACCTCAAAACTTTCCATTCCTAAATTTACAGATGTGGCATAGGCTGCTAAAAGGTTGTATATATTAAAATCACCTATAAAAGGAATCCATATTTCATGGCTTTCTATTTTTACTAAGGTTCCTTCAAGTGTCCTTTCAATAACTTTTGCGTTGAAGTCAGCTATTTGTTTAATTCCGTAAGAAAAGGCTTTCGATTTCGTATTTTGAAGAATTACTCTTCCATTCTTGTCATCAACATTAGTCAGGGCAAAAGCTTTCTCTGGGAGAGAGTCAAAAAATCTTTTTTTTGTATTCAGGTAATTACTAAAAGTTTTATGGTAGTCGAGGTGATCGTGTGTTAAATTTGTAAATATTCCACCACTGTAATTAAGACCTGCTATCCTCTCCTGGTCAATTCCGTGAGAACTCACCTCCATAAATACATGATTACAGCCTGCATTGACCATTTGATACAATAACTCATTTATTCTAACCACATCAGGAGTGGTATGAGTAGCTTCCACAGATTGGTTATGAATACGTGTGGAAATAGTTGAAATCAAACCAGCTGGATAACCCAGATCCTCTAAGATATGATATAGAAAGGTTGCGATGGAGGTTTTCCCATTTGTTCCGGTCACTCCAATTAATTTCAATTTATCTGAGGGATTATCATAAAATGCTGCTGCAATTTTCCCCAGCATCACTGGCACATTTTCAACCTGAACCCATGTTTGTTCAGTTTTTGTAATCTCAGGTATGTTTTCACAAAGAATTACTGAAGCTCCATATTTAATCGCCTCAGGTATGTATTCATGCCCATCAACCCTGATCCCTTTAACAGCTGCAAATAAATTATCTGAACGAACCTTCGAGGAATTAATAGTGATACCGCTAACAGGAACGTCTACCGAACCTGTTACCTTTACATGGTCAATATTTTGCAGTATTTCTCTAAGCAATTTCATTTATCAAAAAATCATTAACCCTGGCTCATTTCTAAAACAATCCTTTTCCCCGTTGCTATTTGTGTCCCTGGTTTTATGGATTGAGATTTAACACTCCCTTTACCTCTTACAATTACCTCTAAGCCAATATTTTCAAGTAAAAAAACAGCATCCTGTAATCCCATTTGAACTACATTTGGTACTACCTCCTCTTTAAAACTCAAGACTTTCATATTCACTATTGAATCGGTACTTGTTGTGGCTACCCATTCTGTCAATGGAGTTAAAGTGGCCGATTCCATATTCATTTGTGTCAGGACTTTAGATAAATCCTCATAACTTCCATTTTTTGAATAAGGAGCTGATAACTCATCATTTTGTGCATAGTAATTAATATTCTGTATCTCCAGTGTCGTTGCGTAAACCTTATCCGCAATTTCCTTAAATACCGGCCCGGCAACGAGGTTCCCGTAGTAGACAGAACTAGATGGGGCATTTACAACAACTATGCATGAATACTTTGGAGATTCAGCGGGAAAATAACCTACAAAAGAGGCCTGGTATTGTACATCTTTGTACCCACCGTATCCTTTGTTTTTATTGGCAATTTGAGAGGTGCCAGTTTTTCCAGCTATTTTAAAAAGATCATTCTTTAAATTTGTAGCAGTACCTTTTTCAACGACTCCCTCAAGCATTATTTTAGCACTTTTTATGGTACTAGCGGAGGCAATGGATGGATTAATTACTTCTGTGGGGAAGCTAGACTTTAATACCCCATTGTATCGAATTTCCTTTACCAGCTTTGGTTTTACCATTTTTCCATCATTCGCTACAGCATTATAAAAGGTTAATATCTGAATGGGTGTCATTCTGACTTCATACCCATGCGACATCATTGGTAAGGAGATTCCAGACCAGAAGGGATCTCCAGGATATTTTATTTCAGGGGCCCCCTCTCCTTTAATTTCTAAATTGAGTTTTTGATTCAGGTTCATACTGTAGAGCCTGTTTATAAATTCTTTCTCTTTTCCCTTATAATATTGATCTATAATTTTTGATACTCCTACATTTGAAGAATACTCCAGCACCTCCTGCACAGTAATTGTACCGTAACCACCCTCATGGGAATCTTTAATAGTCTTATCGTAAAACCTTATTTTGCCTTTCCCTGTATCTACCGAGTCCTCAAGTTTAACATATCCATCTTCTAGAGCTACCATTAATACAGGTAACTTAAATGTTGATCCAGGCTCTGCGCTTTCTCCAATTGCATAGTTATACAGCTCATGGTAAATCCCATTTTCATCCTTTTCCAAATTCACAATTGCGCGAACTTCTCCTGTAGCAACCTCCATTAAGATAACCGTACCATGATGTGCATTATGTTTTGTCAATTGCCTTAATAAGGCTTGATGCGCTACATCCTGCAAATTGATTTTAATTGTTGTTATAATATCTTCACCATCGTGTGGTTCGACCTCATTTTTATCGTTAATTGGCATCCACACATTTCCTGACAATTTTTGCATATATCTAAGACCCGGTAAACCTTTAAGGTATTGGTCATAAGCTCCTTCTATTCCAACTACATTCGCTGAATTATCTTTAGATATATAACCTATTGTCCTTTTAGCTAATTCCTGATGCGGCAATAAACGATGATTATCCTGTACGTATATAAATCCACCTTTGTACTGGCCCAACTTAAAAATTGGAAGAGTTTTTAATTCCTTTAGCTGAGCGTGACTAACTTCTCGCTTAATCAAATAATAACGCTCTCCTCTTCTTCGTGCCGAAACCAAATCTTTTTTATATTGTGCCTTAGATTTATCTCCAAAAGTCTTTGCCAATCCTCCTGCAAGTCCATCAATTCCGCCATTAAAGACTTCTGAGCTTAGTGCATTACTTTTTAGATCCATCCTAATCTCATAATAGGGGATGGAGGTAGCCAATAGCCGGTTATCTGAATCATAAATATTTCCTCTATTGGGCTGAATCTGAAAATCCTTGGATGTTAATGTTTGCTCCTTACTGCTCCACTTTTCACCCTCAGCAAGTTGCAAATACAATATTCTCCCAAGAATGGTAATACCCATAACAAAGAATAAGGCATATACCAAACCCACCCGCCATAATATGTCTTTCTTTAATGACATTTATTTTTAGTCCTCCTCTGTAATAATTAATCTTTTTGGTGGCTCAACAGATTCGATCAGGTCAAGGCCACGTTCACCAACCAACTTTGATACTTCTGATTGTTTACTTATATCCATTAATATTGCTGAAATTGAGACTGACTCTGCTTTTAGCTCCTTGATTCTTTTTTGTAAAAACACAGTCTGACGAACAACCTTCTCCGCATTATACCGATTCCCTATGTATACAATTGCCAAAAATGTTATAAAAACCAGGAATGGCAATTGCTTGGTCACCAAATTCGTGGTCAAAACACTTCCATCAAGAAGCTCCTTTAAGAACCCTTTTCGAATCTCTTTTTGTTCAACCTTATGATCTATAAATTCAACTCTCTCGTCCATTTCAAGCTAAATAATCGGTTCTGGCAGCTATTCTTAGTTTCGCGCTTCTTCCCCTTGGGTTAGAATTAACTTCATCTTCACTCGGCACAATCACTTTTCGGTTCACCGCCTTAAATGGTCTCAAAACATTGCCATATAAATCAGTATTTTCAACAGGTTTAAAGTCTCCATACTTTATAAAGTTTTTTACCAATCTATCTTCAAGTGAATGGTATGTAATAACGACCAATCTTCCAGACTTAAGTATGACTTCTGATGACTGTATCAGTAATTTTTTTAAACTATCAAGCTCTTTATTTACTTCTATCCGGATAGCCTGAAATACCTTTGCCAGATATTTATTTCTATCTTTTACTGGCACACAGGAGTCAATCACTTTTAAAAACCTGCCAATACTATTTATACCTTCCTCTTCGCGACTTTTTACTATGACAGATGCTAACCTTCTTGCATTTTTAATTTCACCGTATGTCCAAAACAAAATAGCCAGCTCCTCTTCATTGAGACTCATAATTATCTCAGCAGCTGACTGCTCGGCATTTTGATTCATCCTCATATCCAAGGGCCCGTCTCCCCTGAAAGAGAAACCCCTACCTGTCAAATCAAATTGATGAGAGGATACACCGAGATCTGCAATAAGCCCACTAACTCCCTCAACTCCCAAAAACCTAAGATTGTTTTTCAGGTATCTAAAGTTCTGTCGAACAAACAAAAAACGAGGATCATTTATTCTGTTCTCTTCTGAATCAAGATCCTGATCAAAAGCAATCAGCTTTCCCTTATCAATTTTTTTTAGGATTTCTTTTGAATGCCCTCCCCCACCAAATGTTACATCTACATAGGTACCATCTGGATCGATATTTAATCCATTAACACTTTCTTTTAGCAACACTGGTGTATGGTACCCGCTCATTCACCTTTATTCTGAAATGGTTCATCCATAATTTTTTCTGCCAGCCTTGCAAACTCATCATCCACAAAGCTCTGATCTTCGTAATTCTCCTTCAGCCAGATTTCAATTTTTGAATCCTGTCCAGCCATAATCAACTCCCTGTTAATCCCGGCTCCATCAAGCAATCTCTTTGGTATCAATAACCTGTTATTACCATCAAGAGCAAGTTCAGCAGTTCCTTTATAGAAATTCCTTAAGAAGATATTGTGCTCTTTTTTGTAAGGATTAATCTTACTACGAATCAAACTTGTTTGATACTCCCATTCATTCATGGGATACAATACGAGACATTTCTCAAAAATGTCTTTCTTAACCACAAACCGTCCCTGGCTCTGTTCCGGCAAATGCTTTATAAAGGCAGAAGGAAGAAGCACTCTTCCTTTTACATCCACTTTGCAGCTATAATCACCAATAAATGCGCTCATTTTCTTGAACATTTAACGGGTAAAAATATAGAAAAATTCCCACATTAAACCACTTTTACCCATTTTTTCCCACTTTTTTATCAACTTTTATTTCACTGCTTAAAGAGAAGACCAACAAGCTTTTAGATTTTGAAGAGCCTATTCAGAATTAATCAAGGTTTTTATTAGTTTTATGCTTTATTGCTATTTAGTGTTTTTGTAGAATTTTATCAGGGCTTATCTACTTTAATATGGCTTTTATCGATATTGAAAAAACTTTAAAAAGTAAAAATTCAGGATTTGCCAGAGCAATCCCCAATTTTGTCATTTCCTACATTAAAAAAGTAGTCCATCAGGATGATTTAAACGATATAATATTCACTGCTAAAGACAAGCAGGGCTTTGATTTCATAAGGCATTCATTGGATTATATGAATATTAGCTATGGGGTTGAGGGTATTGAAAATGTTCCAAGGGAAGGTCGATTTGTTTTTGCTGCAAACCACCCACTTGGGGGGCTGGATGGCCTGATTCTTACTCTTGAAGTTGGAAAAATATTTCCAAATGTTAAATTTCCAGTAAATGATCTTCTTCTAAATGTTACTGCTCTGAAAGATTTATTTCTCCCTATAAACAAGCATGGCAGACAGGCTAAGGAAGCAGCAAAATTAGTTGAAGATGCATACGCTTCAGAAGATCAGATATTATATTTTCCGGCAGGGCTTTGTTCCAGAAAAAAAAGAGGGGAAATAATTGATCTTGAGTGGAAAAAGAATTTTATTACAAAAGCAATTAAGCATAAACGAGATATAATTCCAGTACATTTTACCGGCAAAAACTCCAACTTCTTTTACAACCTGGCCAATGTGAGAAAATCACTTGGAGTAAAATCTAATTTTGAAATGGTTTATTTACCTGATGAAATGTTTAAGCAAGAAGGCAAGAGCTTAACCATGACTTTTGGAAAACCAATATCTTATTTAGAAATTAAAGAGTCCGGACTTTCTGCCCAGGAGTGGTCTGACCAAATAAAAAAATTAGTTTACCAATTGTAGCCAGGTAATATTCTTCCACATATCAGAATTATTTGTATTTTTGATTTCTTAGAGTCTTACGATTTATGAAAGATATTATTCCTCCAATTCCTATACAGGATATTGAGAATGAGTTAAAAAAGGCAACCCTGCTTAGAAAAACCAATTATGGAGGGAATCTGGTTTATCTTACTACAAACAATGAGACTCCAATACTGCTCCGGGAGATTGGAAGACTTCGGGAATTGACCTTTAGAAATGCAGGAGGAGGTACAGGAAAAGATTGTGATCTCGATAAATTTGATGTTTCCGACACTCCCTACCAACAGTTATTTGTATGGAATCCAGAGGATAAGGAAATAATAGGTGGGTACCGGTTTTACAAATGTAATAATGAAACGGATGAATGTTTAGATCTGACAAGACTTGCAACCTCAAACCTCTTTAAATTTTCTGATAAATTTGTTCATAGATACCTGCCCCATTTAATGGAACTGGGCAGATCTTTTGTTGTACCATCCTATCAAACAAGAGATGGAGAACGGAAAAGTCTGTATGCTCTTGATAATTTGTGGGATGGTTTGGGGGCATTTGTAATTAATAACCCAGATATTCGCTTTTTCTTCGGCAAAGTGACTATGTATCAGCATTTCAATAGGGACGCAAGGGATCTTATTTTATTTTTCCTAAACAAACATTTCGGGGATCATGAAGGGCTACTTATCCCATTCAATCCCCTGCAGCTAAACCTCAATAGCGAAAAACTAGAATCTATTTTTATTGGGAAATCAAAAAAAGAAGATTATAAAATTTTATCCCAGGAGGTAAGGGCACTTGGAGAAAATATTCCACCACTTATTAACGCATACATGAACCTTTCCCCAACTATGAAAACTTTTGGAACAGTAATTAATGAAGGATTTGGGGGTGTTGAGGAAACTGGAATAATGATAACGCTAAAAGACATGTATGTCTCTAAAATCAACAGGCATCTTGCTTCTTACAGGGAAGACTATGAACTACCCAGCTTTTAGTCCGAAAATTACACCTAATATGCCCTCTGATTTCTTCCTTCTATATAGTTTATGAAAGAGGTATTTACAACTTTATTTCCACCAGGTGTAGGATAATCTCCTGTAAAATACCAATCACCCAGATTGTCCGGACATGCAATATGCAGATTCTCAACAGTCTGGTAAACTATCTCAACCTCAGCATTTATTTCTCTGGTTTTAAGAAGGACCGCTATCTCCTTCGAAACTTCTTCAACTGAAAAAGGATCATAAATCTCTTTAACAAAGTTTACGATTTCCTCCTTTGGGAGTAATTCCTGGGCTTTTGATTTTTGATAAACACTATTAATCAAATCTTCACGACCTTTCTTTTTCAACAAGCTCATTACCGCTTTAAAGGCAATAAAATCGCCTAATTTGGCCATATCAATACCATAACAATCGGGATATCTAATTTGAGGCGAGGAGGAAACAATCACTATCTTTTGTGGCTTCAATCTATCAAGTATTTTAATAATACTCATCTTAAGCGTGGTACCCCTTACAATGGAATCATCAATTATCACCAGATTATCAATACCTTGTCGAATAGTATCATAGGTTATATCATAAACATGACCAACCAGGTCATCCCTGCCTTGATCAGCAGCGATAAAAGTTCTGAGTTTTACGTCTTTAATCGCAATTTTCTCTACACGTGGTCTAAGGCTAATAATTTTGGCAAGTTCCTCTTCCGACCACTGGTCCTTCAACTCCAAGATTTTCTTAACCTTTACGGCACTTAAATAGTCTTCCATCCCCTTTACCATTCCATAAAAAGCAGTTTCGGCAGTATTGGGAATAAATGAAAATACTGTATTCCTTAAGTCGTTATCGACAATTTTAAGGATATCTGGAGTTAGCAAATTACCCAGCATTTTTCTCTCTTTGTAAATGTCTCTATCGCTTCCTCGGGAAAAATATATCCTTTCAAATGAGCATGCTTTCTTTTCTCTTGGTGTTCTGATCTCCTCAATCGAAACACCACCCTTTGCTTTTGTAATAATTGCATGACCATGGGGCAATTCATGAACTTCAGCACAAGACAAGTTCATTACTGTCTGTATCACAGGTCTTTCAGAAGCAACAACGACAATCTCTTCATCATAGTAATAGTACGCAGGTCGAATTCCCCAGGGGTCTCTTACAACAAAAGAATCACCATGACCTAAAAGGCCTCCAATGGCATAACCTCCATCCCATTTTTCACTGGCACGATTTAAAACTCTGGCAACATCCAAATTCTCTTCAATTAAAGGAGAAATTTCGATATTAGTATGTCCTTCACTTTTATAACTACTAAAAAGCTCCTGGTTCTCTACATCGAGATAATGACCAATATTTTCAAGAACTGTAACCGTATCAGAGAAATCTTTTGGATTCTGACCAACATCAATTAAAATTTGGAATAATTCATCCACATTTGTGAGGTTGAAATTTCCAGCCAATACCAAATTTCTTGATCGCCAGTTATTTTGTCGTAAAACTGGATGGACCAACTCAATGTTATTCCTCCCAAAAGTACCATATCGTAAATGTCCCAAATAGAGTTCACCCGCAAATGAAAGATTTTCTTTTGCCCAGTATGGATCACTTATCAGGTCATTCTGCTGTTCAGCCTTAAATGAAAACTCATCATTAACCTTGCTGAAAATATCCTGAATAGGATTTGATTGATTGGAGCGGTATCTGTGTATATATTTATTACCTGGACCCACATTCATTTTTAAGCAAACAGCACCTGCCCCATCCTGTCCCCTGTTATGTTGCTTTTCCATGAGCAGGTAAAGTTTTTGTAGCCCATACGTCCATGTGCCATACTTAACCTTATAATATTCGAGTGGTTTTCTCAGCCTTATTAAGGCTATTCCACATTCATGCTTAATTGCATCACTCATGAAGCAAAAATTAATTTAGAATTTGGGCCCTGCAAAAATAATCATTCAGATGGACAATACTAATACAATATCGAATTAAGAATCGCCCTCTAGTGGAGGTAGATTAATACTGCTTAAGGGAGTTATATATGCATCAGGAAATTTAGAACTCAGCTTATCAAACATGTTTGTTGCTTCCCTCTTTGTTCGAAAATCACCAACCCTGACCTTGAAATAGGGAGCTTCGTATAAAACATATGCCGGAACTAACGGAAAATCAGATATAAATAAGGCTTTCGATTCATAAGCACCCTCCCTGGCATTCCGCCCTGAGCCAAAAAATATTTGGATTCGATAACCTGGCATGTTATTATTCTTCTGATTAAGCTTCTTATACCTCTCAAGCATTTCATCAAGAGACTCATCCTGGTGTATACTTAATGTGCCAGGCTTGGAGGCTTCAGTCTGATCAGTTTTTTGGCGAGTAGAATTGGAAGATCTGTTACTTTGAGCCGAACTTGAAATGTAGCTAGCTGTTAAGAAAAAAAAGAGAAAGAAAAAACGTAACATTAGGCCATCTTATAATCAGGATGAATACTTAATACCGGAATGGGTGAGTGGTTAACCATATGCTGTGCAGTAGTACTAATAGGCATATTTACAGGTGTTCCACGTTGGTTACTAACTATTGAAATCAAATCAGCACCATGATGAACACCATAGGTATATGTTATTTCCGCAAGGTTACTTCCTTTAATATCATCTCGAATAACAGTAATATTTCTTTTCTCCAGATAGTCACTTGCCTGGGTAGCATAGTTTTTTAACCTTTTAACAATATCAGCACGCTCTGTGGTTCTAACGGATATTATATGTACCTCTGCATTAAATGCCTCAGCCAGATCAGCTGTATATGGAACTTTTATCCTTGTTTCCCTGTTGGCATCTATCGGCAATACAATTTTTGAAATCTTATCCTTCTTAAATCCATTCCTTACTGTTATAACCGGACAAGGAGACTTACCTACAACTCTAAATGAATTGCTACCGAGCCAAAGTTCCTCAAATCCTGAGACCCCATGTGTTCCCATTACTATTAAGGAAGCATTATCCAGTTCGGCTTGTTCTGTAATGATTTTATAAATCTTTCCAACTCTTATTAAATAATCAAAGGTTCCTTTTCCTTTATATTTTGGTTTGTATGTGCTTACCAGATTATCACAAAATTCAACTACGGTCTTCGCATATTCATTCTCCTTCCCTTCAATTACAAAAGGAGAGTCGTAGTTCTTATTTTTTCTTACATGCAATATTCTAAGACTGGCTTTCAGCTTGTTTGCAATAGCAATAGCATGTTTAAGTGCGTTGATAGAATCTTTTGAAAAATCTACTGGGACGAGAATGTTTTTCATTATTTTGAATTTTGTGAAATGTTTTGATTAATGGCTAAAATTAGAAAAAATAATATTTAATTATATAATATATTTTCCTTAGTACAAATTTAAATCCTCTTTCGATTGTATAGGTATTTTAGTTCCAAAAATAAAACTCCTTACTTTCAGATAACCTTTCGCCTCAATATTGGCCCTCCCTTTACCAACTATCGAAAGCAATATTTTAGCCCCCCCAGATAAGCCAGATATATTCACATCCAATGGAAATGTATAGACTTTGTCTGATTTTTTTTCAATCAGAACTTTTTGAATATTGGTAATGTTTCCAACTGGCATCTCATTTAGTAAAATTAATATATCAACCTCAGATATTTTAAAATTCATCTTAGATGGATTCTCAACCGGAATGTCAACCTCCAATCCAAGTTTTCCTTTTTCAAATGTAGAAAACCTTACCTCCTTTACATCACCAACTACCAAATCTTTATATCCAGAGCAAGCTGAACCTATTAATAGGGTAGAGATGAAAAGAAAAAGGACTATAGTTTTAGACTTAGCCATCATTTGATCATAAACGGTATTATACGTGCTTTATTATAAATAGATTACCACAAAAAAGGCCAATCGTGTTTAACAGATTGGCCACAACTTCATGGTTCAGCTTATTTTATTCATTTTCAAGAACATCCATTAAATCTCTGGTCATCTCAAGGTTGTGATAAACATTTTGAACATCATCATCATCCTCAAAGTCCTCAATCATTCTCAGGAATTGTAAAGCTGTTGGAGTATCTATTTCTTTAGTGTCGTTTGGAATTCTTTGTAATTCTGAATTCTCTGGCTCAACTCCGAGCTCCTCCAGTTTCTTTTGAACACTGCCAAAATCTTCAAGCGCAGTGGTAATAATAAATACATCGCTTTCCTCTTCAATATCCTCAACTCCTGCATCAATAATCTCCAACTCAAACTCATCCGGATCTAGTTCTCCTTTGGGTACAGTGAATACCCCTTTTCGATCAAATAAAAAACTCAGAGACCCATTGGTTCCCAGGCTTCCTGCTCTTTTCGTAAATATTGACCTTATTACACCCACTGTCCGATTATTATTATCGCTCAAACACTCAATAAATACTGCTACTCCTCCCGGACCATAGCCTTCAAAGCTAATCTCCTGGAAATTTGCCCCATCATTACTAGCCTTATTTATTGCCCGAGTGAGGTTATCTTTGGGCATATTGGCTCCTTTGGCATTTTGTAGTGCCATCCTAAGCCGGGGGTTGGTGGATTCATCAGGTCCGCCCTCTTTTACAGCAACCTGAATTTCTTTAACAATTTTTGAAAATATCTTGGAACGTTTGGCATCCGCCGTGCCCTTTTTTCTTTTAATGGTTGACCATTTACTATGCCCTGACATATTTTCTCTTTTCTAAATATTTAATAATTCACTTCCATCAAAAATACAAAATATGATTGAATAAGTTGCCCGTTCAAAACAGTTTAAGGTATATTCATTAAAACCTAGTAAAAAATATGAAACGGCTTATTTCTTTAATTGAATAGCTCCCGAAGTCTTATTTCGGCTTAGTAGTAATCCCTTCTTTTGACCCAGGTATTTCAAATTAACTAAATTAACCTGGTCTTCAAACAACTCTGTTAGCATCTGGTCAGAAACCTCAATAGAATTAATCAACTCGACCCCCTCTACTTCAGTATATATCCAGGTCACGTCCATTTCTACTTCTTTTCCAATGTAGACTGGAGAATAATATTGACCATTTATCTTAATTTTAAAATTATTTCGAACATAATTAAACAAAACTGAATCTGCCTGAGGAGGTTCAGTTTCAGTGCCAAGTCCATAAGAAAGCTTTGATCCAGAAATAGCATATTCAAGATCGTCAGTAAAGATCTTCATTGTTATTTCAAGTGCCTTGTTTTCGGGGTTAAACTGAACCTGAACCAGGCTTACATAAAATTTATGACTGAATCCTGTAAAAATGAGAATAAGTGACCCAAAAAAGAGGAACCTAAGAGCTTTATTTCTCATAATTGCTAGTTTAAAAACAAATTCGGATTCGAATATTAAATAATAAATTACTAAAATTGCACAACTTATTGCAAAGATAAACGGCCTAAAGTTTCCATGAAAGTTTTCCAGGGACTTTTGAAAGGTCAAAACAAACTAATACATATTCCAGTGAAAAAACAAGTTTTATTTTTATCCATCGCTTTTCTATTTCTGAATACAATAATCTTCGCGCAAGAGAATGTTAACCACAGTAAATTCAGGCAATTATATGATAAACTGGCTACTCCAAATGCATATCGCACAGCTTCGGGAGCACCAGGTTATAAATACTGGCAACAAAAAGCCGATTATAAAATAGATATTGCTCTCGATGATGAAAACCAAAGAATTAACGGAATCGAAACCGTAACTTACTATAATAATTCACCAGATGTACTGGATTATATTTGGATTCAACTAGATCAAAATATTAGGGAACAAGGTTCAATTGCAGTCGAAACTGCAAGCATGAAATTATCTGAAAGAGTAAGTCCCTATTATTTAAGATATCTTATGAGTGATTTTGATGGTGGGTTTAAACTGGGGTATGTAACTGATAGTAAGGGCAGTGCTTTGAGTCACACCATTAATTATACAATGATGCGAATTGATTTGCCCCATCCACTCAAACCAGGAAATAGTTTTGAGTTTAAAATTAAATGGTGGTATAATGTTAATGATAGAGCGAAAGTTGGAGGTAGATCTGGAATGGAGTATTTTGAAGATGAAGATAATTACCTGTATACCATTGCCCAATTTTATCCCAGACTAGCCGTTTATAGTGACTTTGAAGGCTGGCAGCAAAAACAATTTTTAGGGAATGGCGAATTTGCTCTAACATTTGGGAATTTTGATGTACACATTACTGTTCCAGACGACCATATTGTATCATCCACAGGCGTTTTACAGAACCCAAAGGAGGTACTAAGTTCGGTACAAAGATCAAGACTTGAAAAAGCGAAGAATTCTCCTGAACCAATTTTGATTGTTACTGAAGAAGAGGCTATTGAAACTGAAAAGACCAAGTCTTCAAAAACAAAAACCTGGCATTTTAAAGCTGAAAATGTTAGAGATTTTGGGTTTGCCTCATCACGTAAATTTATTTGGGATGCTATAGGTGTAAAGTTTGGAAACCGTACAGTTATGGCCATGTCATTTTATCCTAAAGAAGGGAATCCTTTGTGGGAACAATATTCCACAAAAGCAGTTGCTCATACCATTAAATCATATTCAAAATACACATTTGATTATCCATATCCTGTAGCACAATCCATACATACAAATAATATTGGTATGGAGTACCCGATGATTTGTTTTAATGGTGGGCGCCCTGAACCAGATGGAACCTATTCAGAGAGAACCAAATACAGTATGATCTCTGTTATAATTCATGAGGTAGGTCATAACTATTTCCCCATGATTGTTAATTCTGATGAACGGCAGTGGAGCTGGATGGACGAAGGTTTAAACACTTTTTTACAGGGTGTTTCAGAAAGGGAGTGGGATCATAACTATCCTGGCTGGAGTGGAAATCCGGCTGAAATAGTTGACTATATGGATGGTGATAAGGAAATAATCACTCCCATAATGACCAATTCAGAATCTCTGCTTCAGTTTTATAACAATGCCTATGCAAAACCCGCTACTGGATTTAATATTTTGCGTGAAACAATAATGGGAAGAGAGTTATTTGATTTTGCTTTTAAGCAATATTCCCAGCGTTGGATGTTCAAACACCCCACTCCGGATGATTTCTTCAGAACTATGGAAGATGCATCTGCTGTTGATCTGGATTGGTTTTGGAGAGGCTGGTTTTTTACCACAGACAATGTTGACATCTCACTTGAAGAGGTAGCTGTATTTGAACCCTATACTCATGATCCCTCAATTGAAAAGACAAAACAAAAAGAAACAGAGGAGGAGGTTCCCGAGCATATTAGTATTAGCAGAAACAAAGAAACACTAAAAACTGCAGTTGAATTAGATGAAGGTCTTAAAGATTTTTATAATTCATATAACAAATATGAAATTAGCGAGCGTGATAAAGCGCAATACGAAAAATACCTTGAGTCAATGGATGAGGGTGAGAAAAAGTTGCTCTCGATGAATAGATATTTTTACCAGTTAAGCTTTAAAAATATTGGAGGCCTGGTAATGCCAATAATACTTGAATTTCGTTTTGAGGACGGAACTACTGAAGAAGTTAGAATTCCCGTTGAAATATGGAGGAAAGATAATGAGGAGATTAGTAAAGTATTTCTTTTTAGCAAAGCTGTTAAGAGTATAACTCTTGATCCTCACCTTGAAACGGCTGATGTAAACACTTCAAATAATCACTGGCCACCAAAACCTGAGGTTACACGTTTTCAGCTTTATAAGTGGAACAGATCAGCAAGGCCAAACCCTATGCAAAGTCAACAAAAAAAACAAGAATAGCTTCTGATAAAAGTGTAGATAGAAATAATAATGGCTAACTGTTTATTCAGTTAGCCTTATTTTTAATTCATTAAGCTGACCCTCAGATATAGCTGAAGGACTCTCGATCATAATATCCCTTCCTGAATTATTTTTTGGAAAAGCAATGTAATCTCGAATAGACTCAGACCCACCAAATAGGGCAACCAATCTATCAAGGCCAAAAGCTATACCACCATGAGGTGGAGCACCATACTTAAATGCATTCATCAGGAATCCGAATTGGTCCTCAGCCTCCTGGGCAGAAAAGCCAAGGTGCTTAAACATTTGCTGCTGCTTTTCCCGATCATGAATCCGGATAGATCCCCCACCAATCTCAACTCCATTTATTACCAGGTCATATGCATTGGCTCGCACCCGGTCAGGATCTGTTTCCAGAAAAGCTATATCATCTTCTTTTGGTGAAGTAAACGGATGATGCATTGCATGATATCTCTTTGTTTCCTCATCCCAATCCAATAAAGGAAAGTCAACAACCCATAGGGGCTTGTAGATTTTATCATCTTTCAGATTCAACCTGGTAGCCATTTCCAGCCGAAGCGCAGATAAGGCACTCAATGTGCTACTACGCTCTCCTGCAAGAAGTAGCAGTAAGTCTCCCTTCTTCGCCCCCAGGGCATCCTTCCAGTTTCTGAGCGCATCTTCATCAAAAAATTTATCAACAGAAGATTTAAAGCTTCCATCCTCATTTACTTTCACATAAACCAAACCTCTGGCTCCTACCTGCGGCTGGGTTACAAAGTCAGTAAGCTGATCAACCTGTTTCCGGGAGAATCCCGAACAGCCTGGAGCTACAATCCCACCTACATATTCCACCTGATCAAACACCTTAAAGCCTTTTCCCTGGACAATACTGGAAATTTCATTTATTTCCATTCCAAATCTCAAATCAGGCTTATCCGTTCCATACTTCCTGATTGCTTCCTCATAGGGCATTCTTGGAAATGAAAAATCCAAATCAATCTTTTTAACTTTATTAAATAGGTATTTCACCATGCCCTCAAATGTATTGAGAACATCCTCTTGTTCAACAAATGACATTTCACAATCAATCTGAGTAAACTCGGGTTGGCGGTCTGCCCTCAGGTCCTCATCCCGGAAGCATTTCACAATCTGAAAGTATTTATCATACCCGGCTACCATAAGCAATTGCTTAAAAGTTTGAGGAGATTGTGGCAATGCAT
>JASJGS010000110.1:0-7200 GCA_033791445.1 Bacteroidales bacterium
ATCATAACTGGGGAGGATCGGGAATGATCGGACTTCAGGAAATGCTATTGCAAACCATAGGAGATCAAATTCTCCTATTTCCATCCTGGCCAAAAGATTGGGATGTTGACTTTAAATTACATGCACCTTATAATACAACTGTGGAAGGAAAATTAGAAAATGGAGAACTCATTCAATTAAAGGTGATTCCTGAAAGTAGGAGAAAGGATATTGTCATTACTTTTGAGGAATAATATGTTGGTCATTCCTTTGAGTAATATTTCAAATAAAGGAAAAGTTTAAAATTGTATATTGATCAAAAAACCCGATAGATTTATTATCCTAGTAAATTCAACATGAAAAAACTAAAAATAGTTTTCGTCCTACTTTTAATTGCAACAGGAGCATTGGCACAATCGTCCCAGGTGTTAGATTATCTTAATCAAATTTCAGGTAAAAAAACCCTTGCTGGCCAGCACAATAAGGAACCCAATTCCCATCCTGCTATGTGGACGGCCTTTATTAAAAAAACAACCGGTAAATTCCCTGCTTTGTGGAGTGGTGACTTTCTTTTTCAGCAGGAGAATATTGATGAAAGATGGACTATGATCCATGAAGCAAGAAAGCAATGGGATAAGGGTTCAATTATCAACCTGATGTGGCATGCCTGTCCCCCGGATGAAGGGGAACCCTGCCGGTGGGATCCTGGATTATTAAATGCACAGTTGGATGATGATCAATGGAAAGAATTGATTACCGAAGGAACTCCCCTCAGTGAACAATGGGAAAAAAGAATGGATGATATTGCAGTTTATCTCCAATACCTGGAAGACAATGACGTAGAAGTTCTTTTTAGACCCTTACATGAAATGAACCAGGGGGAATTTTGGTGGGGAGGCAGACCTGGCCCAAATGGTACCGCTAAGTTATTTCGGATAATTCATGACTATTTTGCAAAAACAAAAAAACTCACCAACCTGATCTGGGTCTGGGATATGCAGGATATGAGCAGAGATTTCGAAGCCTATAATCCTGGTGATGAATACTGGGATGTATTTGGTTTTGATATCTATGATAAAGGATACGATCCTTCGTGGTACAATTATATCCTACCCATTGTTGGAGAAAACCCGATGGCTATTGGTGAATGTTCAAAGTTGCCTAGCTCCGAGATTTTATCCACTCAAGCACGTTGGGTGTTCTTTATGCCCTGGGCTGAGTTGGTAAAGGAAAGTAATTCTACACAAGAAATTATAAAAGTATACAATAATCCAAATGTCATCACACTTGATGAGATGCCAGGCTGGAAATAAATTGTCTTACTGTGGTAAGTGCCTTCATATCTACATCGCTTTCAAATTGAAAATAACAAACCATGAATAAAATAGTAACTATAATTGTATCTATCTTATTACTTGCGAGTTGCAAAATTAATGAGTCCCCACTTATTTATGTAGAAGGTGTATCAAATCCCATTATTAATCTAAACGGAGTTTGGAAAATAAACACAAATCCTTCGGTAGAATTTTGGGAAATGGATATACTCAATGAAGAATGGAATGATATTCAGGTACCCGGAGAATGTATGATGCAGGGTTACCTAATAAAACATGATATCCCCTTTGTTTATAAAAAAAGAATTGACGTTCCAACAGATTTCCTTAACAAGACTATTTTTCTTCAGTTCGATGGCGTCTATAGCTATGCCCGAGTTTGGATAAATGGCAATTATGTGAGAGACCATTCTGGAGGATTTACAAGATGGGAATGTGATATAACTCAATATGCAACTCCTGGGGAATCGGCCATGCTGACAGTAGAAGTAACTGATAAGGCGGATGAAATTTCTTATGCCAGCGGCTATGCAAAACATCAAATTGGTGGAATACTTCGAGATGTAAATTTGATAGCATTGCCTTCCAATTATCCCCTTGATATCACTATAAATACTGACTTTGATGAGGATTTTGAGAATGCCGCCCTCCAGGTTTCAGGAAAAACTAGAATGCTTTCTGATGATGCTAAGATAAGTTTTGAATTGTTTGACCCTTCTAATAAGAAAGTTCATATTGAAAATACTTCTATTCAATTAACTAATGAACAATCTTTTCAAATCCAAAATATTATTAATAAGCCTATAAAATGGGATGCTGAACACCCTAAACTTTATCAACTGCAAATCTCTTTTACAGAAAAAGATAAATTGCTCTGGCAAAAAACTTATAAAATCGGATTTAGGGAAATTAACCTGGTTGGGAATAAACTTCATATAAATGGAAAAGAAGTAAAACTAAGGGGAGCTTGCCGGCATGATATACATCCATTACTGGGCAGGGTTTCTACTCCAGATTATGAACTTAAAGATGTTCAACTAGCAAAAGAAGCCAATTTCAACTTCATTCGAACATCACACTACCCTCCTACTGAGCACTTCTTGCAGTTGTGTGATGAATACGGTTTGTATGTTGAAGATGAAACTGCAGTCTGTTTTGTAGGATCCCATCGAATTGAAGAGTATTTTCCAGGTGCTTCTGAAAATGATAATGACTATACTCAGGCGTATTTATCGCAGCTTACAGAAATGGTAAATAATCACAAAAATCATCCATCCATTATTATTTGGTCAATTGGCAATGAAAATTCATTTGGAACAAATTTCAAGAAATCATATGATTGGGTTAAGGAAAATGATCCCAGTCGCCCTGTAATTTTTAGTTATCCGGGTAATGTGCCTGATAGCATTCAATGCTATGATATTTTAAGTATGCACTATCCAGGGATAGATGGCAATTTGGATCAAATAGGAAAAGTAACCGAAGGATTCGGATATTCTAAGATGCCAGTTATTTTTGATGAGTGGGCTCATGTGGCCTGTTACAATAATTTTACAGTAAAAGAAGACCCTAACATTAGAAACTTCTGGGGAAGAAGTCTTGATACAATGTGGCAAAAAACCTTTGAGGCAGATGGTGGTCTTGGTGGAGCCATCTGGGGTATGATAGATGAGACTTTTATGCTCCCTGATACACTACCTGGATTTAATGAATGGTGGGGTAAGATTGACAAAAATGTAATTCCGGCTGAATATTCAGGTAATACAATTGGATATGGAGAGTGGGGAATAATAGACACATGGAGGAGAAAAAAGCCCGAGTTCTGGAATACAAAAAAAGCCTATTCTCCTGTTAAACTACTTAACACAGAAATCGAGAATTATAAGCCAGGAATCCCTGTAAGCATTCCCCTTTATAACCGGTTTGATCATACAAATATCAATGAATTGACCATCAGGGGAACATACCAGGGGAAAGAAATTACCTTATTAGCCCCCAATATAGAACCTCATAATAAAGGTAAGTTGACTATTCCGATAAAAAAATGGGATCCTAAGGAAAAGATTTATGTGGAATTTTTCGATGTTAATAACAAACTGACTGATAAGTATGCACTATCTCAAGCTTCTGAAATGAAGGCTATGAAAGTCTCTGAATTCTCAGAAAAAATCCAAATAGAAGAGGATGAAAAGTCCTTAACCGTAATTTGTGAAAACAATACCTTGATACACTTTGATAAAGAAAGCGGGTTGATAGACCAAATCCGGAACCCATCCGGAACTTATACGTTTGTAGGACCATCCATAAACCTGAGAACCAGGGGAAAATCAGTAATATATTCATATCATGAGATAAAAGAGTATTGTTCAGAATGGATATTAAAAAGTTTCGATTATTATAAAACTGAAACACAGGCATCTTTTTCAATTGCAGGTGAATATGATGATACAATACCTGTTAAGTTTAATCTGGATATTCTTTCAAATGGAGAAATAAGCATAGATTATCAAATTCAAAATATCCCAAAGGAGTTTATCCGGGAAATAGGTGTCAGGTTCGAACTGGAAAATAATATTGACTCATTATCCTGGGAGAGAAATCCCTACTGGAGCTCCTATCCTGAAAAGCACCTTTCAGCCTCAACAGGAACAACTCCTTTGTATACAAGCATTCAAAAAATATATAGAACAGAACCAACTAAAGAATGGAATCAGGACGTTAAGAGCTTTTATTATAACGGAATAAAAGATGAGCGAATCCACGAACAACTCACCTTTAGTGCAAAGTCTACCAAAGAGAATCTTAAAACATACTCACTTCATAATAATGGGCAAGAAATAATTTCCCTGATTAGCAATGGTAATCTAAATGGTAGGTTAAGTAAAACGTCTAACAAACTAACTCTTTTTGCCAGCAAATTAATGGATTATGTTGATTTAAGCTGGGGTAATTATCAGCGAAATATTATGCTTGAAGGTGAGTATTCAAATGAGCTAAGATTAAAAATTAATACCCAATAAGGTAATCTGTTTGAGAAAGCAGTGAAATAATCATAGAAACAATACCTTTCAATAAGTAGTCATAAGACATATTTTTCTAGAGCATAAATTGCTATTTGTTAAATCTATTATAATTAAAACAGGTCTCTTAATGCGGTTGAATCCTCCTTAGTAATTTCTATGATGAGGCTGGATTAAAATTTTCTTCGTAAGCAGATTATTTTTATACCCTACTTTCAATAAATATAGCCCTGGTGAAGTACCAACCAGATTTAATCTAATTTTTGAATTGTAGTGGATTTGATCTAATACTACTGCCCCTCTCAAGTTTATTAACTGGATATTAAAACCTATGTTATCAGATTCATCAATATCAATAAACAGTATATCGGATGCTGGATTAGGATAAATATTAATTTCGCTTTCCATATCTAAAGACGAAACATCCGTTACAGAATCAGAAGATTTAATAGGTATATCTTTGAGGATAAGGTTCACCCATTCCGAATACATTTTTCCGGAAGGATGTAATCCATCAACTGCCACCAGGTCATGACTACTTAGTCCACGCTGAGAAATGTGGGTAATGTCATAATATTTTATATTATAATCTCCAGCAATATATTTATTGACATTATTAAACTGTTTTATTTCCTCAGATATCTGCATTATATTGTTCACCCCGTAAGGTGTATATGCATAATCTGGAGTTGACAATACAAAAACACTACTTTTATTCCCACCTGCAAGTGTTATTGCTTTTTTCAGTAGCTTTTCAGATTTATACGTATCAATTGAACGTCCCTGATACTGATTATTCACTCCGATTAATAGGGAAACCAGGTTATAATCTATTGTCATGTTGGCATTTTCTATCGCCTCATTTAAGCGATCCGTTCGCCAACCATTTTGAGCAATATAAGAAAGTGACTCGGTTTGATATCCGCGATTAGTTAATGAATCATAGAGCTGTTGAGGCCAACGGTTCGATGCTGGAACACTGGTTCCTATTGTATAAGAATCTCCAAGGCTTAAAAAACGAATAGGTTCTTCAAGCTGTAATTCTTGAGACAGTCCATAATAAGACTGTAATAAAATGAATGTACTTAATATGAAAAGAAATCTGTTGTTCATTTTATTGTAAAGGATGGTATATATAGTAAACAATTCAACATATTAATAGTTCAAAATTTCAAATAAAACAGCTCTAATATTTTTTTAATTTTGACTAATTGATTGAATAGTGAAATACTTTTGAATAATGCTGTAATGCTAGGTAGAATCTGGAATATCTGGTCTCCAGATGTAAAGAATTTTCCTACTCTTTTAATTGTTGGGTATATATGATAATCGCTGAGAGATTCCTATGAAAGGGTATCAGCCTATTCTAGTAGCAATGATAAATCTTACAACTAGATTAAGCCTTTCTCCTCAAGTGAAGCTTGAATCCGATCATGGTTGTTCCAGAATTTAATTTCCAGCTCATCCCATATTCGCTTGAATTCAGGGAGTTCTTTAATACTATCAACTAAAGGATCTATTGGCACAAAAATCAATGTCCAATAATGATAATTGTTTTCCTGTGAAAACATTTTCAGTTGCTCCATTGCATTAGCATTATCACCCCTATAAGAATAATATAGGGCCATATTCATATGCTTGTAAATAGATTTATCGTTCTCAGCATAATTCTTATACTCCTCAAAATATTTCTGAGAATCCTCCTCATAGCCAAGTTCTGAAAGTACTACACCAATTTTTGAATTTTCAGATTTATAAATATCTAAATGCAGAGCTTCTTTTATATTTAAGTATTTCTTATAATAAAAATACGCACCATCATAATCCCTCTGGTAATAACAAATCTTCCCGACTTCCTGCAATATATCGTACCTTGTTGAATCTTTATTTAGTGTTTCAATCAGAAGATCTTTGGTTTGGTTAAGGTCCCTATTTCTTGCATACAAAATAAAAGCTTTAACATATTGTGAAAATAAATTTCCCGGAAAATATTCCAGGGATTTGTTAATGTAATGCTCTGCTTCTCTTATAAAGCCATTTTGAATAAATGCATTGCTAATGTGAAGGAAACTATAGCTTGCCGTAATTGAATCGTATGCTGCAATATCAATTTCAATTCCTCTTAATGCATATTCGAGGTATTTTTCTGTATCAGGAATGTGATTTACATATAAATCTACCAGGAAGATAAAGACGAGATCTGAATTAGGATTATATTCCAATACTTTTTCAAAATATGAGACTGCCAATTCATATTCTTCATTTTGCATGTAAAACAGCCCTTTTGCAATTAAACTCTGGGGTAACTGTGAATCATATAATAATGCCTTATCAGCATAATTATTAATTGAATCAGCATAAATTTTTTCGGTTTGATTATCATCCAGCATGTAATATGCAATTGCAATTGCAGCATAGGCACGTGCATACTCATTGTCCTGGTCAATTGCTTTTGCAAAATAGGGAATTGACTCTTTAACATCTTTAAGAGTAGATTTATTCAATAAATCAAGGCCTTTCAAAAAGTAGTCATAGGCCACAAGGTCATCTGTAGGAGCTTTATCAATCCTTTCTTCTTCTTCCGGTGTGATAATCGCCTCAATTTTATTGGCAATATTTTTTGCGACTTCCTTTTGCAAATCAAAAATATCTGTTACTTCTCTACTGTATTGCTCAGCCCATAAATGCTTATCCGTTGAGGCCTCAATCAATTGTATATTGAGCAAAATTTTATTTCCAACTTTCTGACCACTACCCTCAACAAAATAATTTGCATTGAGTTCTTTTGCAATCTCAGGTATAGACTTGGGATTAGTCCTATACTTTTCAACCGATGTTCTGCTAATTACTCTTAAATCTTCAATATT
>JASJGS010000111.1:0-2554 GCA_033791445.1 Bacteroidales bacterium
CTGTCTGAGGAAGTAAGTTTCTGATTGCAAGAACTAAGTAATAAGCCAATGGTTAGGATAAAAACTGTAAATAAGCTTTTGTATCTGTTCATAATAATAAATTATTTGTTCTATTATTTATATTGTTACCAATTTGGTTCAGGAACAATACCAATTAGTCCCATTCCTAAACCAATTATCAGACAAGCCAATCAATAATAGACTGAGTCGGTATATTTTTGAAAAATTACTTTACCTGTTTCGCACTTGGAAAAATCCATTCCCCATCGAGTATTTCCTTACGAGGCTGATACATCCGTACCGCATAATTCCAGCCTTCCATGATATATAGATAATTCGCGCTTTTTGGGTCACCACCAAAATGGATAGTAAAAGACCCATCCTCGTTAGGAGTTCCGGTAATATTATTCACACTGTTGGCCTTGTATTCATTTTCTTGAAAGTAACCCTCCTTGTTGTAGAGGCTGATTGACCAGAAAGCGTCCACAGGTACGTCCTTAACAGTGATTTTATAAGCTCCCACAGGAAGATTAGGCTCAACGTTAAGATAGTAAGCTTCATTCTCAGGTAAGCCGCCAAAACCAAATGCCGTTCCGAGCAGATGGCGAACTTCTGTCACTTCATCTTTTGCCCCGAACATATTCTTAGTGTCTGAAACAAATCTGCTCAAACCAATCACAGCCTCATAAACAGCCTCATAACTGACTTGATCGTATTCCGGGTGAGTATAGGGTCTGGCTGAATTTGATTTTATTGTAACACCATCCTGAATAGCTATCACCTTTCCGATATCAGCAGGATCCACCGGATCTATAAGTGTTCGTAACGCTACTTCTATAAAAGGAGTGTCAAACTCTTCCATAGTCAGCTTATAGGTTCCTTTACCTTGATATACCTTATTAATGAAACCATCCTCATTAATAATCATTGCAGATAGATAGCGACCATTGGTTTCCGGAATGGTCAGGGTTGCCCCCTTGCTGATATCGACAATAGCAACACTGTAAAGTGCGTCTCGATTCATTCGTATGACGTTCTGTTTGTCTAGGGGCACAACCTCTCGGAAATGAAAGAATGTATTGATGCCACCAGTAAGCTTCATATAGTTATCGAACTGCTTGGCTACTTCAGCTCGCACAAAATTGTCTACTGTTACAATAACAGTTTCATCGGCAGATGATTTAGGATTTGTAGTTTCTTGTGCCTGTAATTGTGTTGCCCCTAAGAATAAGGCAATCAGGCATACTATAAAAAAACTGGTGTGTTTCTTCATTGGTTTGTTTTTTTTGGATTTTAAATTATTTTTTTATCGTTATTGTATCTTAACCAGTGGTGGATTTACCCACTCGCCTTTTAAGGCAGCTTCTTTAGGTCCGTAAAGTCTAAGAACACTGTAGAATGGTCCATCAGGAGCTGGTAGCCAATTCGGTTTTAATGCATCTTCAGGAGCCTCTTTTTGAAGATAAAGGATTAAGGAACCATCCTCATTATATACAAAATCTTCCAACATGTTTGAGGTCAATAAATACCGGTTTAGGTCATTATGAATAAACAATTGAGTTATGCCATCGTACATACTCAAGGACCAAAAGGCGTTCACCGGCGGTAATTCATCTTTTTTAAAAGTCAGGGTGTAATTGTATTTCGCAGCATCGTAAGGAACACCCGGTGCCTCCATCATATATCCCGGATAAATCGCTTCTGCACCAGAATTACCATAAAGCCCTAGTTGAGCTGCCACCGCACGCATCACATAAAAATTATCTGAATTGTAATTCTCCTTGGCACTTTTTGCGAGAAAATCACGCGACCCAAAAATTTTCGCAGTCACTAGAGGATCTGTTGAATTTACTGCAGCAAAATCAGTCATTTCTTGAATGCCCTCTTTTACACCTTCTTCAATAGCTTTTTGAATTTCCTCATCAAAAAGTGTGATATCAAAACCTTTCTCTGTTCCAATACCCAGTTTTGCAAATTCATTTCTCACCTCAATTTCAGACTCAACAGGGCTTGTTAAATTAAGCATGTAATTGATATACTTTAAAGATGCAGCTGTAAATTCATCACCGTCATTCCATACTAAAGAATTATCTCTTTTGACAGCTTTCAGACTTTCTTTGCCCAAATAACTGTTTAAACCCTGTAGTTGGTAGGCATCTTGAAGTGCTTTTACATTTGGAAGATCATTTTCGTCCATTAATTGGGTGCGTACTATCACAAAAAACAAGTCCGTCTCGCAATAAAGGATATCGTTTATACCTTCTGGTTTCTCGCCCTTCCAACCCTTCTTCGCAATCAAGTATTTTCCTGCTTTGTTCCCGGTTGTTAAAGTTCCCAAATACCCAAAATTGTGGGTGTATAAATCGATAAGTTGGAAATGATAAAATCGATCATCTTCCATTTCAGGTATTGAAATTACTTGAGGTTCGGTACTTAAATCCACCCAAAACATGCAATAATGGGTGTCGGAATTTGGAGTTACTATGGCCTTGTCGACAGGTGTATACAAACGCGCATCACAACTTTTCTCATTGAATGCTCCTTTGTATTCAAC
>JASJGS010000112.1:0-12798 GCA_033791445.1 Bacteroidales bacterium
AATATAGACCTGTTGCACATTGGTCTGGGTTCCACCTCGTAATCGTTTCTGAACTGTTGAATAGGGGGCATATATTATATCGTCCTGATCTGACCCCATACTACTACCGCCCTTTTCCTTTTGCACCCCAATTACTGTAAATGGAACATTCCGAATTCTGATCTTCTGACCTACCGGATCGGTATATTCATCAAATAAATTATCAGCAACAGTGTTGCCAATAATACAAACTTTTGCACTTCTACGTTCATCTGCATCTGTGAATCTATTGCCTGATTCTATTTCTATATTTCTTATATCAAGATATTCATCATATATCCCATAAACCTGGCTATTCCAGTTATTGCCTCCAGCAATTATTTGCCCATTGGATCTGGCGACCGGACTTATGCTTTTTACGGAGGGACAAAACTCCCTGATTGCTTCAATGTCTTCCAATTTTAAACTCTGGGCCTCACCTGCTGCCGAAGCAACACCTCCCCGAAAGGAAGCCCCTGGAAATATCATGATCACATTGGTACCCAAACTGGAAATTTGCTTCTCAATACTATCTCTGGAACCCTGCCCAATTGCCAACATGGCTATTACTGATCCCACACCAATTATAATACCAAGCATAGTAAGCAGAGACCGAACCTTATTTTTATTTAGAGACCGATATGCTACAACGAATAGATTATATATTTTCATTTTCGATATTTTAACTATTAATAATCATCTTCAATCGGGAGTTTTTCCAATTCTTGTCGAGCATTTTTAATATTTTCTACAAAATGCTCCTTATTGACCCTTCCATCACGGAAGCTAACATTTCTTTTTGCAAATTGCGAGATATCTGGCTCATGTGTAACCAGTGCAATGGTCATTCCTTCATTGTTTAGTTTCTGGAATATTTCCATAACTTCAAAACTGGTGCGGGTATCCAGATTTCCAGTTGGTTCATCGGCCAGTACTATTACCGGATCATTTATTAGAGCTCTGGCAATAGCTACTCTCTGTTGTTGACCACCCGACAATTGATTAGGAAAGTGATGTGACCAATCAGTCAAACCAACCATTTCAAGCACGTGCTTTGCTTTTTCCTTTCTTTCTTTGGCTCTAATAGCTGGATTATATAAAAGAGGTAATTCAACATTTTCCAGGGCTGAAGTTCGAGACAAGAGATTAAAAGTCTGAAAAACAAAACCAATTTTCAGGTTTCTTGTTCTGGCTAATTGATCCTTATTTAAACTGCTTACATCCATTCCGTCCAGAATATACTTCCCTTCAGTAGGGATGTCAAGGCAACCAACTATATTCATAAATGTAGATTTACCTGAACCGCTGGGCCCCATAATAGCTGTGAACTCACCACTATCTATTGTAAGATCAATACCACGCAGCGCATGCACATTTACCGCCCCCATCTGGTACACTTTGGTCAATTCATGGACCTCAATAAGTTTTTTCATTTTTTGCTTTTTACTCAGTCTGTATCCTCTGGAATTTTTTATAAATAATATTCAACAGAAAAACAATTATCTCCGGCCTCTTCCCATTTGAGGAGCAAATGGACTATTTGTTTGTTGGTTGGTTTGTGCCTCTTCCTCATCATATAAGGCTGAAATAACCACCTGGCTTTCGATAGTAATATCTTCATTTATTACTTCAATAAAACTACCATCACTTATTCCTGTCCGAACTCTTATGGGTCTTACATTCTCTCCTTCCTTAATCCAGATCTGTCCAAAACTTCCCATATTCCTCGCTCCTCCAGCTTCCTGTGCTGAACCGCCCTGTGGTCTTTGTCCTCCCTGGCCTGACGCACCCTGACCCATTCTGTTTCCTCCTGGTCCACCCATTCTCTGACCACCCCCAAAAATAGCATTTGTACGAAATCGTTGCATCATTTGGTCCAATTGCGCACCTGATATTCCTCTTGATTCCATTCTTTCCTTTATTGTAACCAATCGCTCTTCGGTTTGCTGCTTAACGGAATCAGGTAACTCATTATATAATTTAGCCAGATAAACTTCTGGAGGATTGAAGTTTAGTGCTTTTGTAGGTACTTTCAATACATCCTCCCTCTTATCAATAGAGACTGTGATACTTGCTGTCATCCCGGGCATCAGTTTCATATCAGGGTTTGGAACATCTACAATAACAACATAATTGACAACATTGGATACTATTACTGGCTCCAGGCGGATTTGCTTTACTTCACCATTAAATTCCTCACCCTGAAAAGCATCAACTGTAAATATCACAGATTGACCTTCTTTTATCTGGCCTATATCGGCTTCATCAACACTTGCCTCTACCTGCATTTTAGTGAGATCATTCACAATAGTAAAGAGCGTAGGAGAATTAAAACTTGAAGCTACAGTTTGTCCCTGCTCCACATTTTTAGAAATTACAATTCCGTCAATAGGTGCTGTAATAGTCGCATAATTCAAATTTATTAATGCCCTGTTTAACTGAGCCTCCGCTGATACCAGGTTGGATGCTGCTGTTTCATATTCATCAAGAACCTTATCGTATTCAATTTGGGCAACTACTTTCTCCTCGAACAATCTTTTCGTACGATCATAATCTCTTTTGGCCTGATTCAGCAGAATTCTTTTCCTATTGTAGTTGGCTCTTTGATCAAAGGCTGACGCTGCCAGAGTAGTAGTATCTAACCTGGCTATAACCTGCCCTTTCCTGACTTTAGAATTAAAATCAACATAAAGGGAGGAAACAATTCCAGAAACCTGGGTACCAACTTCTACTTTTGTCACCGCTTCCAAGGTACCTGTAGCCGTAATCTCAATATCAATGTCACCTTTTTCAATATTCTTAGTTTCCCACTCAATTTTAAATGTTTTGTCCTTTTTTAAGAACATATAGCCCACAGCTCCAGCTGCGATAATAAGGACTGCCAGGATGATGATTGTTTTTTTCATTATTATAAAATTATTGAATGTTTAAAGACACCATTTTATTTTCACGAAAGAATTATTTAAAGTGTTATGGGCTTACCCTGATAAAAATCGAGTATTTTCTGCGTAAATATGAACTGGTATTTTGCACGATTTAAATTAGACTCAGAGTCAAAGTATTGATTTTGCTCTACAATGAAATCTGTTGCATTTATCATTCCCAATTCAAATTTCCGTTCACTATCACCATATGATCTCTTTAAATTCTTCACCTGTTCTTTTGCAGCTTCATGATTTTTGGCTGCTGCTATCATATCATTATATGCCTGCTCTATCTTTTTTCTCAATTGATTGTTTGTATTTTGTGCATTTAATTGCGCAGTTTGGATATTGATCTTGGACCTTTCAACATTAGATTTTACCTGTCGGTTGCTGTAAATAGGAATAGAGAGGTTTAATCTTACAGATTGACTGAAATTATCTGTCACTTGTTGACCAAATGGGTAGTTTAAATTGGTAATGGATGAAATATTTTGTTGAGCCATTACAAGTTCTGTTGGATCACTCTGCAAATAACCAATTTGTCTCTCTTCTGTTGTAGTTTCTCTTTCATAAAGGTTTCTGTTATTTGAATATCCAGAGTTTAAACCGGCTGAAAGAGATAACCTGGGGTAATTAGCACCTTTGGCGATTTTCAGTGATTGTTCAGCACTTGCAATTTTAAGTTCTGCACTTTCAATCTCAGGCAAAATATTTTTTGCATTTTCAAATATCTCCTGTGAATCCTGCAAAATTGTAAAAGCAAGCAAAGAATCATTATACTCTGGCTGAACTACATCAAATAAGGACTCCTCATCTACAGGAAGTTCCATATACTGCATAAGACTTATCTTAGCCATTTCAAGTTGATTCTGATAATTTACAAGGCTATACTGATCTGAAGCTTCCTGGGCGTTTATTTGAAAAAGAGTCCCTTCCGGTACTTCCCCGGCACGAAACAAAGACTCCGTTCTCTTTACCTGTGCTTGCGTTGAAATAAGCTTATTCCTTGCATCTTCAACCTGTTCATATACATACAGTATCTGGAGGTATGCCTGTGAAACGCTTATCGTAATATTATTTTGCGTTTCCTTCAGGTCTAAACTACCGGACTGAATCTCAATTTTAGTCTTTTCTATTGTATTTTTGTTTTGCAAACCTGAAAATAAAGTCCAGTTGGCATTCACAGCAAAATTATTACTGGCAAAATTACTTGAGGTATAGATGTTTGTATAAGGGTCAACAGATCGTCCAAAGTTAAAACTCTGACTACCAGAAGCATTTACAGATGGTGCTCTGCCTGCTTTATCCTGCTTAAGGTTAACCTCGTTAATCTGGTTTGAGAGTTTTTTCTGATTGATGGAAATATTCCTTTCAAGAGCATAGTTTATACACTCCTCCAGAGTCCATACTTGTTCTTGACCATACAAATATGCCCCCAGAGCTATAAATAAAACTGTAATACAAAGTTTAGTTTTCATTATTCTATTTTATTAATATGTCAAAGTGTTTAATCAATTATTTATTTTTACAACTATTCCAGTGTCAATTGAACATTTTTTATCCAGAGTCTGGTTTGTTGGGTCATATAACTCATGTCTCCTCCCTGTCCTCTTTGTCCTCCACCGGAAGGTCTTTGCCCTCCTGGTATTCCTCCTCCACCTGAGCGAGCTCCTCCACCACCGCTCCTACCTCTACCACTCATCCCTGTTCCCCCTGGAGATTTAGTATTCATATCTCTAAAACCTGTCTCAAATCCAATACTAAGATATTTTTCAATCTCACTGAAGTACTGCTCCGAATTATCAGTCATTAGACTTAGATCAATGCTTAACTCGTAATATAATCCTACATATCCATTGTTTAATAGGGCCACTTTAACTCCCTCCTGGAACTGTGGATGTATTATCTCTTCTTCCTTTTTTCCACTAAAACCAGTTAACATCATTCTTTCATCAAACGAATTGTTCAAATTAAGCTGTCCCGTATGGGTCTTAGAATCCTGACGACCTTGACTCTGGACTTGTTTATTTGGGCGATTTTCTTGTTTCATTGGAAAATTGATACCATATCTCGATTTCTTTTTTCCTCTGGGGTCAATCCACACAGTAAGCCCCATCCTTTGTACTTTTTGACGAATTTCCTGTTCTCTAAACAATAAACATATATACAAATGTGTACTATCATTCATTACAGAGTATTCAAATCCACTCTTATCTACAATAAGTGTTGCTGGCCATTCATCGAGCACAGCATTTATTACTACTGGACCTGCATGAAAGCTTGATTTATATACTGGCTTTTTCCCAAATGTTGGAATGGAAAAAATAATTACAATTAAAGAGCTCAATATTAATCTAACCATAGCTTGTATTCTGTAAAGTTTTCTATTAGACAATACCGAATTTGAAATTATTCCCGGGCATTGCTATTATTACAATATTAGTCCCAAACCTGCCAAAAAGTCCACAATTATTACTTGGAATAATATTTGACTTATAAAAAAAGGTGGGCAATAATTTATAATGCATTGCCTTTTAAGAAGAATTTAAACTTTTGCGATGAGTGCACAGGAAATAAATAAGAAATATAAGGAGGTTTGCTCCTTTGTAGTTGAGAAAAGACTAAAAAACGCATTGGATATACTTAAAATATTAATTGAAGAAACTCACCTGGGTGAATTTAATGATAAGTTATTCCAGATGGAAAACACTTACGAGAATCTTCTTAAGTATACTCTGGAAGGGGTAGATGACCCGGAGCGAAAGAAAATATACGATCACTTGCAGGTTTCTATTCTAAAGCTGGCTGATCAAACAAAAGAAAAACTATTATCTGATGGCTCAGGTTGGCATACCTACTCATTAAAAAAAGAACTGGACAAAGAACAGACTCTTACCGGCAAAATAATTGTTGAAAAACTTGATGATCTCAGCTTTAAGCATCAACTTGATGATGTTTTGAAAGAAGCGGAAGTCCTGGGAAGTCCTCGGGAATCATTTGAGTCACAAAAGCATTATGAAGTTATCTCCAGAGTCTTTACTCACCTGTGGTTGAGTAATAATTTCAAGGAGGCTGAAAGGAGCCTTATCCATGCTCTTCTGGATTCGGGTAAGTTTTACTGGTATGAAAGAAGTTTGTGTGTTAGCTCTATAACCCTTTCCTTGCTGAGATATTTCGATATTCAGAAATTTATTTCTCTTTTCGAGATTTATAAATTGGGCGAAAAGGAGGTTTGGCAAAGGGCACTTGTGGGTCTACTGGTTGGGTTTCATAAATACAACACAAGAATAGTTCATTACCCACAATTAATGGAGATTATAAAAGAACTGGGAGAGACTGAAAGTATTGAAAAAGACCTGGAACAAATCCTAATTCAGCTTATCAGGTCAGGAGAAACGGAAAGAATCAGTCGAAAAATCAGGGATGAGATTGTTCCGGAAATGACCAAATTGGTACCTAAACTGAAAGATAAGCTTGATCTTGATAAACTTATTCCAGATGATTTCCTGGAAGACAAAAACCCCGATTGGGGGAAAATATTTGAAGAATCAGAAGGCCTGTATGCAAAAGTCGAGGAATTCTCGAAAATGCAACTCGACGGAGCTGATGTATTTATGTCGGCCTTTTCTCAACTTAAACAATTCTCCTTTTTCTCTGAAATGAGCAACTGGTTTATGCCTTTTCATCCTGACAACCCGGTAATTGATGAGGCTTTTGATTTCAAGGATGCCGAATTTAATAAGAAATTGTTCCTTGAAGGGATGGATCGTACAGGATATATGTGCAATTCAGATAAGTATTCGTTTTGTTTGAATGTTAAATTAATGCCTGAGGCACAAAAATCTATGCTTCTTAAACTCTTTCAGGCAGAACTGAACAGTATGGATGAGTTGAAAAAAGAGGAAGAAATACTGGATTCTACAAAAAATTCGAGAACCATTTATACTCAATACATTCACGATCTCTATCGCTTTCATAAATTATATCGGTTTAAAAATGAATTCTATGATGTATTTGACTCTGAGATGGATTTCTATAATAGTCTATTCTTCAAGGAACTTGTAGAGGATGATACCATTTTAAGAAAAATTGTAGAATACCATTTTCAAAATGAAAACTTTGAAGAAGCAATAAAAATATATTTAGATTTTGAAGGCATAGATAAGGACCCAGAAATGCTTGAGAAAGTCGCATATTCATTTCAAATGCTGGGAGATTTTAAAACCGCCTTGAAATACTATAAGCAAGCTGAGATCTTTAATGCCAACAAGGAATGGACCCAAAAGAAAATTGCTTTATGCTATCGCAATCTTAAAAAACCAAAGAAAGCCCTTGAATATTACTTAAGGGCAGAGGTATTGAAGCCCGATAATCTCTATACACAAGCCTCAATCGGACATTGCTACCTTGAATTGAAAGATTATGAAAAAGCATTAAAATACTATTTCAAAGTTGAATATCTTAATCCCAAAAACACAAGAGTCTGGAGACCTATTGCCTGGTGTTGTTATGTGGAAGGGAAATTTGACAAGGCAGCAAAATATTATTCGCAAATTGAAGCACAATCACCCAACAAACATGATTTTTTGAATATGGGCCACCTTGAATGGTGCCTGGGGAACAAATCAAAAGCCATAAATTTGTATAAAAAAAGTATTGAGGTGAAGGGTAACACGCTTGAAGACTTTTTTTCAAGTTTTGAAGAAGATAAACCTTTGCTTTTGAAACACGGAATTAATCCTGATGATATACCTATTTTGCTTGATCATCTCCTATATCAGATTGGTAAATAAAATCAGAACAGATAAATTATTCACTAAAAAAACAGCCAGGCTTTCATGAAAGTCCGGCTGTTTAACCCTAAAATTTAACACTAACCTACTATTGATCTTTTGTATCAGATCCCACATTTGGAGAGTTCCATTTATACCCTCGCATCCCTTTTTGCATGGATCTTCTTTGCATCATTTCGCCATTCCTCTGTGGTCCAAAACTGTGTCTTCCTAAATCCATTCTACCAAAATTGTTTGTCCTGGATTGCAACATTACTTTCTGTTCATCATTTAATAAGTTCTTGAATTTTAGTTGAAAGTCAACACTCTGCTTTGCCAATTCATTTTGTAGCTTTGTTGCCTGATCGATATTTTTATAAATGGCTTTCTCGTCAGGATTCCCTGCATTCATCAGTGTTCTTTGATGCGCTTTATTTTCCACTAATTGATCTTTTAATGGCTGAAGCTCTTTCATATGAGCCAACTTAAGATCCTTAACTTGACTCTGTTGTTCTTCAGATAAATTAAGTCCAGAAGCACCTCTATTCTCTGATTTTGAGCCTCGGTGTCCATATCCCCGTTGTGCATTTACACTCATCCCTGCCATGATAAAAATGGCCATGATAAAAATTGTGGTCCTTTTGAATTTTATTGTTTTCATAATACATTTAATTTATTTTTATAACTAGAAACTCTTTTGTTCATTAGACAGACTTAAGCCTTACTTTATTCCCAAATTCAAAATATTATTTTAATTTTATTCAGATTTCCAAACCCTAAGTGATCGAATTTAAATCTTACCCAATTCATATATGAAGAGTAAAATCAGACTTCAGCTATCCACATTGATGTTTCTTCAATACTTTATTTGGGGCGCCTGGTATGTGACTCTGAATACATACCTTGGAGAATCTCTGAATTTCACAGGAACCCAGATTGGCCTGTGCTACGGGACATTTGCTATTGCAGCTATGGTATCTCCTTTCTTTGTTGGACTTATTGCTGACAAATTTTTCTCTACGGAAAAAGTATTGGGAACAATGCACATCCTTGGTGCTATCATGTTGGTGATAACTGCACAAGCAAAAACGTTCGGGGTCTTTTATCCTAGTCTTCTGATTTATACCATGACCTATACCCCCACTATGGCCCTGTCCAATTCTCTGTCCTTCCACCAGATGAATGATCCTGGAAAGGAATTTCCAGGGATAAGAGTTTTGGGAACTATTGGCTGGATTGTGGCAAATAATGTGATCGGTTTCCTCCATTATGGAAGCTCTGTGAATCAGCTATATGTAGCTGCCGTTGCTTCGATTCTACTGGGCTTTTATTCATTTACTCTCCCACATACTCCACCTAAAAAAGAATTTACCGGAGGTATCAAGGAGATCCTTGGCCTGGATGCATTGAGGCTCCTGAAGGAAAGATCCTTCAGCCTGATCATAATTGCTTCCATACTTACAAGTATTCCCCTGTCTTTTTATTTCGGTTTCACGGCTTCTTATATGTCCGATTTGGGCATGGAGTATATCGCGAACAAAATTAGTATGGGCCAGATGTCAGAGATTATTTTCATGCTTATTCTTCCCTTGTTCATACGTAAATATGGTGTGAAAAAAGTTTTTATTATCGGTATGTCAGCCTGGCTTATTCGCTACCTTTTGTTTGCCTTTGGGAATGCCGACGCCCTCGTTTGGATGATTTACCTGGGTATTATCCTGCATGGAGTATGTTATGATTTCTTTTTTGTTACCGGACAAATTTATGCGGACAATAAAGCCCCATCTCATCTTCGTAGCTCAGCCCAGGGAATGATGACTTTTGCCACTTATGGCTTTGGAATGTTTATTGGCACCTGGTTTTCAGGAAAAGTAATCGATTATTATTCTATTGTTGATGGTGAACAAATAATACCTCAATGGGATAAGATTTGGTTTATCCCAGCTATTATTGCAGCTGTGGTTTTAATTTTATTTGCGTTTATGTTTAAAGAGAAGAAACAATCTCAAGTACAAAACGCCAATTAATAATAACCTTAAAAATTTAATGAAATGAATCTAGGTTTTGTAAGTGCAATTTTGGCTGATCAATCTTTTGAGGAGGTCATTGATTTTGCCTCGGACAATAATTTTTCCTGTGTTGAATTTATGTGCTGGCCCAGAGGAAAGGCTGAAAGAAGGTATGCAGGGGTTACCCATATTGACATTTTGGAAATGAACCAGGATAAGGCTTCAAGAATTCTTGATGAATTGAACAACAAAAATGTAAGCATCAGTGGCCTCGGCTATTATCCTAACCCTTTGTCACCAAACGAAGAAGAAAGATCAACAGCTATTAGCCACCTGAAAAAATTAATTAAAGCTGCAGAATTAATCAATGTGGAGGTAGTTAATACATTTATTGGCCGTGATTGGAGGAAAAATTTGGAAGAAAACTGGATTCTATTCAAACAGATCTGGCCGCCTATTATAAAGCTGGCTGAAGATCATGGAATTAAAATTGCAATCGAAAATTGCCCCATGCTATTTTCAGAAGACGAATGGCCTGGCGGCAAAAACCTGGCTCACAGCCCTTCCATATGGAAAAGAATGTTTGAAGAAATCCCAAGTGATAGTTTTGGCTTAAATTTTGACCCCTCTCATCTGGTCTGGCTTGGAATAGACTACAGAAAAGCTATACGTGAGTTTGCTTCGAAAATCTTCCATGTACATGCAAAAGATGTACGAATTGACCCCGATAAACTTTATGAAGTTGGATATTTAGCCTACCCTTTGCAGTATCATACTCCAAAACTTCCTGGTCTGGGTGACGTAAACTGGAGTATGTTTTTCTCGGAACTATCTGATACAGGATATGATGGCCCGGTTTGCATTGAGGTGGAAGATAGAGCCTACGAAAAGAGCCTGGAAACTCGCAAGAGTTCTCTTACTCAGAGTGGTAGATTCTTAAAGCAATATTTATAAAACATCAAGGGCTAATCATTGAAAAAGGGAGGTGGCGGAGGACCTGATCCACTTCTCCGTTTCCCTCCATGTCCTCTCCCATCTCGATTATCGCGTGGAGTTCTATTTTTTCTCATGTTCTCAAGTCTTTCGATTTGTTCTTTTGTTAGAAGTGGATTCAGTTCTTCTTTAAATACATTCATTAGCTCAACAAAATCTTTGCGATATTCTATCTTCAGTTCCTGGTTTTTTCTTGAAAATTCTTCAATAATGGGAAGTATCTTTTCCTTCTGTTCTTCAGTTGGATCAAGAACTTTTACAAAATGAAACTTAAAACTTTCAAAAGAGGAGTATGAACGGAACTTTTTCATTTTCCGGTGATGCATATAAGAACTAATAAGCATACCCATTACAATTCCGATAATAAGGGTAAAAATTATAGCGAATACAGATTTTGATTTCATAACTATTGATTTACATCTTCATATAATAAATAACTGACTAAATTATCATCAGAATAATTATCTCCGCCAGTAATAGAACGGAATGAGAAAGAATCATCTGACAAGTAAATACTTAAGAACAGGATTATGATTGCAGCCACACCAGTTAGTGCCACACGCTTAAAAACAGTAAAAAGAGATCTGTTAAATTCAGGACGAAGGATTAGTGGCTCTTTCTCCTTAGCAATCCTATCCATTACTTTAGCCTGGAACCCTGTATTAAAGGAATACTGGGTTGAGGAGATAATATTGCGCATTTCCAGCAATTCCATCTTTTCCTCTCTCAGTTCAGAGGATTCCGTAAGGCATACCTCAAGCTTTTCCTTTTCAGAGGATGACAATTCCTCATCTAAAGAACGAACCAATAAATTATGTATTTCCTTTTTTATCATGAGTTAACGACTTAGGGGTTTCAATATTTTAGCCAAACTTTTTTGTGCACGTGCCAACCTTGATAAGACTGTTCCTAAAGGCAAATCGAGAATCTCCGCTGTTTCTTTAGTACTATATCCTTTGAGCATACGTAAAACAACTACTGATCGAAATCCGGGATCGAGTTGCTTAAGTGCTTTATCCACTATTTCTTTCATATCAGAATCCTCATACTTATCTGTTGCTTCAGGAATATCAACCATGACTTCCTTTTGATCTCTTTTATAAAACAAAGACAAGGTTCTTTTCTGTTTGTTCAATTCATTCAGAGAAAGATTGACAGCAATTCTAGTCAAATATGTTCCCAATGCTGCATCACCCCTGTATTTCTTTAAGGAACGATAAAACCGTATAAAAGTTTCTTGCCCAACATCTTCGGCCGAGTCAGTTTCGCCAAG
Source organism: Bacteroidales bacterium (assembly GCA_033791445.1). Lineage (GTDB taxonomy): Bacteria > Bacteroidota > Bacteroidia > Bacteroidales > VadinHA17 > JANTGF01. The sequence continues at coordinate 11,990 of JASJGS010000112.1, forward strand.
CATACCTTTCACAGTGCGGGCTATTTGCTGCTCATATCTGGAAACAATTATGGCAAAAGCCCTATCATTTCCATTTATGGCTAGTTCCACGAGTTGCAAGTCCTCATACCTCGATAGATCCTCCACAAAACCCTTTTTTTAATTATTAGACAATGGATAACTGTAAATTATTCCCAAAATAAGGTAAAAAATAATTTATTTCTAGTAATTATGTGGAAAATGGAGAATAATCTGGCTAAAATTATAGACGAAACGATGTCTCTTCAAGACAATTTCCTGAAACTCAATCAACAAATCAGAACATGTACAAGATGTAAACTATCACAAACCCGTAAAAACGCGCTCCCAGGTGAGGGTTCTATTTACACTAAACTCATGATTGTGGCACAATCACCGGGGATAGTAGAAGATTTAGAAAATAGAATGTTTGTTGGGCCATCTGGAAAAATATTTAATGAACTCATTGAGAATTCGGGAGTATGCCGCGAGAAAGTTTACATGAACAACATGATTAAATGCATGTTGCCAAACTCCCGCAGGCCGTCCAATGATGAAATACTACAGTGTACAGTATATTTAAACAAAGAGATTGAGTTAATTCAACCGAAATCAATAGTTCCACTTGGTTTCCATGCTACTCGTTACATTTTTAGAAAATACGATATACCCAGGCCCCCCAAAAAAGAATATCATAACCTATTTGGAAGAGAATTCATAGCTGGAGAAAATCGGATTTTTCCATTAAGACATCCTACAGCTCTGTTTTTTAATTCAGATAAAAGAGAAGTCATGATGAAGAATTATAAAAT
>JASJGS010000113.1:0-19348 GCA_033791445.1 Bacteroidales bacterium
ATAATCATGATCAGAATGTGTAAAGGTATGAACAATATCTTCATCAGTATATGTAGCTTCCATAACTGTTGCTGAATTATCATATATCTCCCATAAAAACCCATCCCCACTACTTAAACTTGTAAAATGAAATTCATCGGTACAATCCAATAGTTTGGCATCATTTTTATTCTTTTATATATGATAGAACTATGTGTAAAATCTAAAATAATTGAAATATGTACAGAAAAAAAAGTGATCAGGCCAGTCTGGAGAACAAAAAAGGAATATTTTTTCAGTTGGGACTTTTAATAGCCATTTCAATGGTATTGATATCTTTTGAATGGACTCGGGGAAGCATTACCCTAAATGAATACAATATGGAAGGTTCTGATTTTGTTGATGATATTCTTATTCCTCCTACTTTCAATCCACCTCCTAAACCACCCAAACCACCCAAACCCAAAGTAGTTGAGGAATTGAAACTGGTCGAGGATACCTATGATCTGAAAAATGAATTGATTATGGAGGATTTTGATATAAAGGAACAGGAGGAAATTCCTTTTATTGATTATGATGATGATCCTGATGATATAGAAGAACCTATTTTCTTTATTGTACAAAATATGCCCAGTTTTCATGGTAAGGGGCAGGATGGCTTCCGAGAATGGATCAGTCAGCAGGTTGAGTATCCGGAAGTGGCAGCGGAAAATGGCATTAGCGGAACAGTATATGTAAGTTTCGTTGTAGAACCAGATGGCAGGGTAACAAATGTTGAATTGGTAAGAGGAGTTGATTCTGCCCTGGATGCAGAGGCAATAAGGGTCATACAGTTATCACCTAAGTGGGAACCGGGTATGCAGCGGGATGTTGCTGTTAGAGTAGCCTTTGTATTTCCTATTAAATTTAAATTGCAACATTAGAAATACACAAAATTGGATTAATAAGGCTCAGGGAATTCATTTACTGATCTGCAAGATTTTTACCTAAGAACACTTAAATAAAAAAATAGGAATAAATAATTGCGGAGCTTTTTCAAATTTACCCTGATTATTCGTATATTTTGGCCTAATTTTGTTTTCATTGCCCGGTATTTTACCAATTCAATTAGATAGAAAATGAATCTCCAGGAAAAAAAAGAGGCAAAACTTAAAAAGAGAAAAGGCTTTTTCTTTCAATTGGGTCTTACTATTATTCTTTCTTTATTGCTTATATCCTTTGAATTGACCCGGGTTGATTCAAGTAAGAACAAATATGCCGAAATGGTAGCTGAAGGAAAATTGGCAGTAATAAAAGATATCGAAAGTGACCCGGGAATGAGAATAGATGAAACGGAGCTAAAAGCAAAAGAGGGGAAAAAGTCACCAGAAGAAATTCCCAAAGACAAGGTGTTTTATATCGTCGACCATATGCCTGGCTTTCAGGGCAAGGGGCAGGATGGCTTTAGGAAGTGGATTTCTCAAAATGTAAAATACCCTGCCGTAGCTGCCGATAGTATTGTTTCTGGAAAGGTATTTGTCAGCTTTATTGTAGAGCCCGATGGATCTGTATCAACTGTTAAGCTGGTCCGAGGCCTGAACAACAACCTAAATCAGGAGGCCATTCGACTAATCAAAACGTCACCCAAATGGAAGCCTGGAAAGGTAAAAGACAAGGCGGTAAGAGTAGCCTTTACCTTTCCGGTGACCTTTGCACCACCAGGATAATTACGCTTATCAGTGCTGATTAACATCCTTATTGTAAGTAAATTATGAGATTTTCTATCATGATAATATTAAGAAGTCCAATCATAAAAACTATAGTGAGGTCGATATTTCTAATCATAATTGTATCTCTTGTTTTGACCTGTGAGAAAGATCTTGAGAGACAAACTATCAAAACCATGGATGTTCAGCTGAAAAATACAGAAGAGTACAGCTATAACTTTAATATCTCGGGTGATGAAGAAGGCGCAAGCATTACAACTCAGGCCACTCACTACCAAATAAGTAAACTGAAAAGAGACTCAGATACCAATTGGAGTGTGGTTTACCTGTACAAACCTGAATCTGGTTATATTGGAACTGATTATGTTGAAATTGAATTCTGTACGGGAGGTGAAGGTACAAATTGTGAACATATAGAAATTGTGCAGCTACATTTTATAATTACGGAATAGAGATTAGAAAGAAGTTGCCTTTCCCCAAAATATTGCATACTCCTATTTGGAGCTCCAATCTTAGAGTAATTGTTAAATCTGTCTTTGTATTAAACCCGGAAGTCTTACTATCCAAACAATCATTTATTTGATATCTGGCCAGTTGGTAGATTGGAATCTGATTGTTTAATTCCCGAATTAAGTTTTTCTTTTTTGCTATCTTCGCTTACCTGCCAACAAAGGGCTATGTATAAAATATCGAAAATGAATCATACATGAAATCAATAATTACTTTCCTATCATTATTCTTATTTCTGAGTATTTCTCATGCCCAACTCTGGTTGGTCGACCCCCTGGAGGCTATTTATCCAGATGAAAATAAGCTTGCTAAATTCAATAAGAATTGGAAGGCAGACTTTCCAGAAGGAACGGTTGCAGATGTTCATATTTTAATCCAAATACCTATAGGTGAGGATTTCACCCTGGATGCTACTTTGGGTGGGAAATCATTTGGTTATGAAGTCTGGAGTCAACTTCTTGATGTTCCGGTAGAGCAAAACACCGGACTGGACAGTAGAACAGAGCAGTTCATTAATGAAAAGAACCCTTTTGTCATAAGAAGGGCACCCTTCCGGATATTTGAGGTGATTCAACCTATTCATTCAGATAAATTTGTGAGCAAGGCCAAGTATACTGCATTTAGACTTTCAATACCTTCTTCAGCTTTCGCACAGCCTGGTTCTTATAAGGTTGAGGTAAATGCTAAGTCGAGCAATTGGGAGGAAAGAGGGATTTTTACGATCAGGATCTACCCTATTCTTTTGCCTCCATTATCAGAAAGTCAGTTTTTTTATACGAATTGGTTTAACTTAAATCAAATGGAGGAATGGCATAAACTGGAACCCTGGTCAGAAAGTTGGTTCAATATGCTTAACAAATATGCAGAGATGATGGCTTATGGAAGACAAAACTCCATCACCATTCCGGGTGAACTCTTTAAGCTGGATGACAATAAAATAATGCTGGATGACACCTTAATGCTACACTATATAAATGTTTTTAGGAAGCACGGTTTTAAATACTTTGAATCACCGCACCTAATGAATCGTGGAGATGGTGACGATTGGGGAGATCCGGAATTAAAAGTTGCCTTAACCAAAAGAAGATATTATACCGAGGATGGAAAGGCAGATATTGAAGAGTTAATGATGCTGATAAAGAATTTTGCCTATAAAAATAATCTTACCAGCAGTTGGTTACAGCATATTGCTGATGAACCTACATCAGTAAATGCTCGTTGCTATAGGGATGTGTCATCTCAGGTGAAAGGTATTTTTCCTGACATAAAAATTATGGAAGCTACGAACGATCGGGATAGTATTGTAGGAGCTATTGATGTTTGGTGTCCGCTCATTAATGACTTTCAGGAAAATGAATCATTTTTCAGAGCAAGAGAGAAACAGGGTGAAAAAGTTCTGGTATATACTTGTCTTGTTCCCGGTGGACCCTGGTTAAACCGAACTTTGGATATGGAGAAAATCCGTCAGGTGTATTTTGGATGGGGTGCAGCTTTCTATAATACGGGTGGATACCTGCATTGGGGGTTAAATCAATATCAGGCCGATCCGTATGAGCAAAGTGTTGTGAAGCACCCTTCTCCGGTTGCCAGTTCAAATAATTATTTACCTGCCGGAGATACACATATCATTTATCCCGGAGAAGATGGACCTCTTTCATCCATTCGGTTTGAAGCACATCGTATGGGTTGTGAAGATTATGAATTATTGCAAAAATTAAAATCGGAAAACCCGGACTTATCCAAACAACTGATAAATAAACTTTTCAGGAGTTATACTGATTACGATCTAAACCTCAAGGATTATCGCAAAACTAAAAAGAAACTTTTAAAAGCCTTGAAGTAATAGAGTAAGATACGAATATTGGATACTTAAAATGTGGGATCCTTTTACTATCTGTTTTAGGGAAAATCTTTATAAATATGAAATTTGTAATCTTATCCTACCTTTTCTTTTTTTTACTATTTCCTCTTCAGGCACAAGAATCAACCAAAGTTGAAAAATGGAGCATTTATGAAGATGAATATATAGCAGAGGGCTCTGTTAAGGATCCATTCCATTTTGAATTTGGAGCAGTCTTTACACATGAGTCGGATCTTAAACTGGAAATACCAGGATTTTACAATGGCAATAACTACTGGCTCCTGCGTTTTTCTCCATCTATGGAGGGGAGATGGTTCTATAAAACCTTTTCTTCTCTAGAGGCCCTATCTGATAAAACTGCTACTATTATAGTAGTTGAGACCTCGGACCTTGAAGAACATGGCCCTCTTATTATATCGCCTGAGAATGTTCAACGATTCAGTTATGCTGACAGTAGCAACTATTTTCTGATGGCATTTGAATTGGACTGGTTATTTGCATTGGATTGGGATAATCCGGATGATATTCCAAAAACCAAAGAGATTATTTCGGAAATTAAAGAACATGGCTTCAACCAGGTCATCATGAATGTGTATGCCTATGATGCCAGCTGGGGAGATCGTGAGAAGATAAAACCAGAATATAACTTTTCCAAACCGACTGTTTACCCATTTCTGGGCACCAATGAAAACCCAGATTTCTCTGAGCTGAATATCGATTTTTTCAAGCATCTGGACCGGGTTATGGAACACCTGGATGATCAGGAAATTGTTGCTCATTTGATGATATATGTGTGGAATAAGAAAGTTAGCTGGCCAGAACCCTCTTCAGAAGCTGATAACATGTATTTTGACTATGTGGTGAAGCGCTACCAGGCCTATCCTAACCTGGTATGGGATATCTCCAAAGAAGCCCTTGCCTATGGCCGGGATGAACTGGGGTACATCTCGGAGCGTATCGATCGCTTGAGGAATCTCGATGGCCACGTCAGATTGCTTACCGTTCATGATTATTTATATTGCTCTAAATATCCTGAAAAAGTAGATTTTATATCTATCCAGGATTGGAAACCCAATTTGTATGACGCCATGATGGAGGTTGCCAGACTACATTCTGATAAACCTGTATTTAACATTGAGCATGGTGGTTACGAAGCTACACAACATTATATTTTCCACGGGGCCTATTCCGATCCTCTGGTTTGCCTGGATAGAAATTACCAGTGTGTATTTGCGGGAACGTATTCAACTTATTACTGGCAGAATACCTCCTGGTATGAAGTGATCTATAACCCATCCTCTCTTCCGATAGAAAACCAACCTAAGCTGGACTGGTATAAAAGGTTAAAAGGATTATTCCTGATCTATGATTTTGAGAAACTGGAACCGGTACAATATCAATTTACTCCTTATTGTCTTACTGATCATAAGAGTGTGTACATGTTTTATATTCCGGAAGGAATGGAGCTACTTACTGGAGAAGTAGCAGAATTGAAAGGTAAAAGCGTAAATGTAAAGTGGTTTGATCCCCTGAGTGGGAATCTACACCTTACAGAAAACAGAACCTTCGATAATGGAATTTGGTTGGGATTTACAAAACCAGATGAAATCCAATCTCCCTTTGCAGTGGCAATTTTGGAAGTCATTAATTGAATGAGTTTTCATACTGCTATAAATTAGTTTATTAACTCTTACTATTTGATGATCTACAAGTTTTAATTGCTTAATAATTATTAGTTTTAACAAATATGTTCTTATTTATTTCCGGATAAGTAGAAAATCAAATGAAAAAGAAACAATCCAGACGTCAATTTGTTGGTACAAGTATTAAAGCCGGTGCCACCCTTCCTTTTCTCGGATATCCTTTCATAGCCTGCAATAACAGTACAGACGAACAGAAAACAAATGAAATATCCAATAGTAAAAAACTCAATATCCTGATTTTGGGAGGAACGAGTTTTCTGGGACCACATCAAATCGCTTATGCTATGGGCCGCGGGCATTCCATAACTACTTTTACACGAGGGAAAACTAAGCCAAGAATATACAAAGAGCTATTTAATAATGTTGAGGCCCTTATTGGCGATCGTGCCAATAATCTGGAGGCCCTTCGCAATCGAAAATGGGATGCTGTCATTGATAATTCTGGTCGTGATGTATCCTGGACCCGGGCCACAGCAGAACTTTTAAAAGACAATGTAGGATTGTACATGTATACATCCTCTACAGGTGTATATTATCCCTATCTTGGGAGTAACATTGGGGAAGATACTGAAGTGCTTCTTACCGAACCTGAAGGCATTGAGGATGAAGAGAAAAAAATGGAATACTGGTATGGAGTGATGAAATCGAATTCGGAAATAGAGGCCAGGAAGTTTTTTGGGGATGACCGGACCATTGTGGTTCGACCGACATATATGGTCGGACCAGCTGATCAAACGGATAGATTTGTTTACTGGCCAGTTCGTTTGGCCAGGGGCGGCGAGATAATGGTGCCTGGCAATAAGAATGACCCCGTGCAATTCATTGATGTTAGGGATGTAGCAGATTGGATGATTAGGCTAATTGAAAACCAAAATGCAGGAACCTACAACGCTGTGGGTCCAAAATCGAAGATGGGTATGCATTCTTTTGTGAAAGAAGGACATGCTGCATTTGATTCTGATGCATCTTTTGTTAATATTGACGATTACGAGTTTTTAAAGAAGCAAAATGTACATTATATTATTCCATGGATTATGCCCATTGAAAACAATTATGGATCAGCGCGCATCAAGAATGAACTGGCCATAGCAAACGACCTTACTTTCACCCCTCTTGAAAAGACGATGAGGGATATTCATAGCTGGTGGTATTCTGATGCAGTAACCGAAGAACATCGACTGAAATTTGAAGAAAAGCCAGGTTCAATTCTCCTAAGGGAAAATGAGATCATAGAAGCATGGAAAAAAATTAGCTAAATAGAAACTCTTTAGCTTTGTTTACTCAAAATAACACTTTAAATGGAATCAATAAAGAAAATATTTAAAATTGGGAATGGCCCATCCAGCAGTCATACCATGGGTCCCAAAAAAGCAGCTGAAATTTTTCTTGAAAAGAATCCAGAGGCTGAATCTTTTAAAGTTCATCTGTATGGTAGTTTGGCCCTGACAGGCAAGGGACACATGACTGACTATATAATTTTGAAAACATTGGTAAAACCAACTGAAATTATATGGAAAAATGAGGACAGTTTGCCCTTGCATCCAAATGGGATGATTTTTGAAGCATTTAATAAGGCTGGCAAACTTATGGATTCCTGGGAAGTGTATAGTGTTGGTGGTGGGGAAATTATGGATAATAATTCTGAATCTTCTGCAGACGATATTTACCCACAAACTACTATGGCAGATATTATTGCATATCTGGAGAAGAATGGGGGGACATTGTGGGAATATGTTCTTGAAATAGAGGGTGAGTCCATCGTTTCATATTTGCAGGAGGTTTGGAATGTAATGAAAGATGCTGTACACAGAGGGCTTGAAGCGGACGGAACACTGCCAGGAGTGCTCAAATTAAGGAGAAAAGCCCCCTCCTACTATGTGAAAGCCAACATGCAGAACAAGTTTGCCGAAGATGATACCTTTCTTTTTGCTTATGCACTGGCTGTATCGGAGGAAAATGCAGCGGCTGGATTGGTTGTAACTGCACCTACCTGCGGATCGTGCGGAATTTTGCCTGCTGTCATGTACTTATCCTATAAGAATTATAAAATTTCTGAACAAAGAATTTTGAAAGCTTTGGCTGTAGCCGGCTTGATAGGGAATTTAATTAAGGAAAATGCTTCCATCTCCGGGGCTGAGGTGGGATGCCAGGGAGAGGTTGGAGCTGCTTGCTCTATGGCTGCTGGTGCAGCTACTCAGTTATTGGGTGGAACTACTTATCAGATTGAGTATGCAGCAACCACAGGACTGGAACATCACCTGGGCCTTACCTGTGATCCCATTGCAGGCCTGGTGCAAATTCCATGCATCGAAAGAAATGCTTTTGGTGCCCAGCGTGCCTTGGATTCAGCACTTTATGCTATTCATTCTGATGGACGACATATGGTGCCTTTTGATAATATTGTGGAAGTGATGGAGCAAACGGGTCATGATTTACCCAGCCTGTATAAAGAAACTTCAAAAGGTGGGCTTGCCACCATGGGATTGCATGGACGACCGGAAAAATAGTTTACTATAAGATTATCAAAATATTACTCAGAAATGAAAAAGAAGGTATATCTCATTTTCCTTGCAGGTGTGCTTATGCTCTCGGTTTCTTTTGCTGGAGCTAAAAATGATTCGGTATCTGTTACCTACATCGCAAATTGTGGATTTCTGGTAGAAATTGATTCGAAAAGAATACTTATTGATGCCCTTTTCAAAGAAGGATTTAACCATTATGTAGTCCCCGATTCCAGTACAATTGAATTGATAAACTCTAATAAGAAACCCTTCAATGGTATAGACCTGGTTTTGGTAACACATAAACATGGTGATCATTTTGATCCAGAAATGCTTTTGAGCTTTATGCTTAGAAACCCTGATACCAAGCTAATTTGCCCTGCCCAGGTTATAGAAATGTTAAGCCAATACGAAAAAGGGTACAACAAAATAAAATCGAATATAATTAATGCAAGTCCTGAATTGTACAGCTCAGAACTAATTGAAGTGGATGGGCTTGAAATCTATGCCTGTCGGCTTTTGCATGGCCATGTAAATAATAAAGACATACAAAATATTGCCTATCTCGTAAGCTTTAATGGAAAGTCATTTTTTCACACAGGTGATGCAGATCCACACCAGGTAATTAAATATTCCGGTATTAAATTGAGTGACAGGAATATTACCGTAGGCCTTATAAATGATGGCTTTGGAAATATGCAGAATGCAAGCATCACCAGAGAATTTATTAACGCCCAGAATAATGTTACCATGCATTTGCCTGAGCAAATTGCTAAAATATGGTTGGAGCCTCTCAAAGAACAACCTGATTTATTTTCCAATCCATTCGTTTTTACGCGGTCTTTGGAGCAGAAGACTTTTTTTGGCTATTAGTTCAGTCTTTTGCAATAATTCTGATCCATTAAAGCGGAGCTCACGTCGAAGTCTCAGACTGACTGCATGTCTCATGTTCCTCTTAAGTAGTCACCCTGAGCTTGTCGAAGGGTAGACGATTTACTTTGAATCAAAAAACCTATACAAATTAGTACTACTAAAAAAACTGTTTAGTAAATTGCACAAATAATTTTGTTCAATAAGATTGCATATGGGTACTTTTGAATATCTATCTGTATTTGTCTCTATTATTTTAGGTCTTGGTATTACCTATCTTATAGTTGGAATTGGACAACTTGTAAGGAAAAGAAAACAATATGAATTCTATTGGTTGCATAATCTACAGATATTTTCTACCTTCTTAATTCTTTTAAATGCATGGTGGATAAGCTATAGCTGGGTAGGTATGACTGAACTGACCTTTTTCCACTATCTTTTCCTAATGCTTGCCCCTTTTCTAATAGTACTGGCCTCCACCTTTTTGTTTCCTGGGCGAGAAGAATCAAATAATCCAAAACTTAAGGACCATTATTTCTCAGTATATCGCCCGTATTACATCCTAATCAGCCTTGTTTGGCCCCTGGATGTAATAGATACGCTTCTTAAAGGGAGTGACCGACTGGCACAACTTGGATGGGTTTATATTTGCCTTAGCCTTATAGCTTTTCCTTTAATTGCGTCAGTAGCTTTCACACGCAAAGCCTGGTATCATGGTATGGTGCAGATACTTAATATCATAGGGCTGCTTGGATCTAAGATCCTGTTTGCTCCTACCCTGGAATCCTTGGTTAAATAAAATATAATTTGGGATATGACAAACGTGTTTCTTTTACTTATCTCCATTGCTTTTTTACCAGGAGCCTTTCCGGCTGACAATGAGGTATATATGTTCTCATTTTTTCAGAAGAATGGTGCAGATGGTTTACACTTGGCCTATAGTGAAGATGGACTGATTTGGGAAGCTTTGAATAACAATGAGTCCTTTTTAATTCCCAAAGTTGGCAATGATAAGCTCATGAGAGATCCTTGTATCATCCCTGGTGGCGATGGGAGATTTCACATGGTTTGGACAGTAAGTTGGAATGAGAGAGGGATAGGCTATGCCAACTCCACAGATCTGGTTCATTGGTCGGAACAAATATATATTCCGGTAATGCATCATGAAGAAAAAGCCCTTAATTGTTGGGCCCCGGAATTGTACTTTGATGCGGTGGAGGATCAATATCTAATTTACTGGGCTACGACTATTCCGGGAAGATTTCCGGAAACAGATGCCTTAGGCGACAATGGATATAATCACCGAATGTATTATACCAGAACTAGAGACTTCATTCATTTTAGTGAGACTAAGTTGTTGTATGATCCAGGATTTAATGTTATAGATGCTGTAATTAAAAAGAATAGTGGTAGATATGTTATGTTCCTTAAAGATGAAACGCTTAAGCCAGATCCACAGAAGAACATCAGGTTTGCTAGCAGCTCAGAGCTATATGGCAAATACTCCCCTGCCTCCACCCCCATTACTGAGAATTGGGTCGAAGGACCAACTGCCATCGAAACAAAGGAAGGCTGGATTGTATATTTTGATATGTACACAAAAAACAAAATGGGAGCTATACACTCAAATAATCTTGAGAACTGGACAGATATTTCGGATAAGATACATTTTCCAAAAGGCACCCGGCATGGAACGATTTTTAAAGTAGGTAGAAGTATACTTGAGAATCTAAAGTAGTTGTCGCCAAAAATTTATAATTGACTTTTCGGTTTGAAAACTTGATTTGGATATTGTTTTAATACACTTAAAATGAAGAACTTATTACTTACTTTCCTGGTGATTTCAGTTTTTACTGCCTCTTGTAATCAGAATGTTGAAAAAACAAATCAATCGCAGGGTGATACAGAAAGAAAAATAGTAATTCCGAAAATACAACAAATCATCGATTCTGCCAATGTAAAAGGTTCGGTGCTAATTTTTAATCCCCAGACCGATGTTTATTATTCCAATGATTTTGAATGGGCACAAATAGGAAAACTTCCTGCCTCTACTTTTAAAGTTCCTAATTCAATAATCGCTCTTGAAACAGGAATTATAGAGAGTGACAGCACCATTTTGAAATGGGATGGAGAAAAACGAAACCTGGCTAGATGGGAAAAAGATCTGAGTTTTCGAGATGCTTTTCAACTTTCATGTGTGCCCTGTTACCAGGATATAGCAAGAAATATCGGAGTTGAAAGGATGATTGAGAATCTTGATAAATTGGGCTATGATGGTATGAAACTTGATTCAAATAGTATTGACCGATTCTGGTTGGTCGGATCTTCCTCAATTAATCAGTTCCAACAAATAGATTTCCTCTCAAGGTTTTACAATAATAAACTTCCAATTTCTCAGCAAACTCATTCTATTATGAAAAGGATGATGCAAATTGATAAAACCATGGAGTATACCTTATCGGGAAAAACAGGTTGGTCCTATTATAAGGAAACAGACAACGGATGGTTTGTTGGTTATATTGAAAAAGAAGATAATGTTTTTTACTTTGCTACCAACATTGAACCTGGTGACGGATTCAATATGGATTTATTTCCGTTAATAAGACAGAAAATAACTATGGAAGTCATGGGAAGATTGGAGATAATAAATAAATGAATTCTTACTGAAAGCCCCCTATTGAAAATCTCTTTTAGTCTGAAAGTTTATTATAATCCCCCTCTATTATCTTTTGTCCCATTTTTTGTACATTCGTTTTTGGAATCATCAGACTATTTCATTGGGTAACTGCCCTTAATTTTTAATCTATTATCATGAGACCACTACTTTTTGCGTTTTCCATTCTATTATTATCTGCTTGCAATGCAGTGGAAGAAAATACCACATTGAAACTCTGGTATGAACAACCGGCAGAGGCCTGGACAGATGCACTTCCCGTAGGAAATGGAAGAATGGGTGCAATGGTTCACGGAGGTGTAGAGAAAGAGTATATACAGTTTAATGAAGAAACACTGTGGAAAGGCGGGCCACATGATTATGCACACAAAGGAGCAGTAAATTACCTGGGAGAAATAAGGCAATTGTTATTTGATGGCAAACAAAAAGAGGCACATGTACTGGCTATGAAAGAGTTTATGAGTACTCCTCTGACTCAGATGGAGTATCAACCTTTTGGAGACCTTTACATGGAGTTTCCAGGCCATGAAAGCTATAGCGAGTACAGGCGCGAATTGGATATAGAAAAAGCCATATGCAAAACTGGTTATATTGTAAATGGTGTACAATACACCCGTGAGCTTATTGCAAGTTATCCCAAACAACTTATTGCGATAAACATCCAGTCTGATAAGGCTAAATCTCTTTCTTTCAGCGTATATATGGATGCCAGTCATGAGATAAAGTCGCTTTCCACTGAAGATAATTTCCAGGTTTTACAGGTAGCTGTGAAAGATGGAGATTTAAGAGGAACTGCAGGTATAAAAGTAGAAACTGATGGAATAGTCAGCAGTGAGAATGATAGAATTTATGTAAAATATGCAAAATCGGCCACCATCTGGTTAAGCGCCAGTACAAATTTTATTTCCTATAAGGACATTAGTAAAGATCCGCTTGCCAGTATGCAAAATGTTCTTCAAGCTTCAGAAGGATTGTCTTTTGAAGAGTTAAAAGAAAATCATATTGCTGATTACCAGTCTTTATTTAATAGATTCACACTGAACCTGGGTACCAATGGACGAGACAGTATCCCTACTGATAAGAGGCTTGAAAAATTCAGTGAATCTCCAGACGATCCTTCCCTCATAAGTTTATATACTCAGTTTGGGCGCTATTTGCTTATATCTTCAAGCAGACCGGGTACACAACCGGCCAACCTCCAGGGTATATGGAATAAGGACCTGGATCCATCCTGGGGTAGCAAGTACACCACAAATATCAATACAGAAATGAACTATTGGCCTGCTGAAGTGACCAATCTTTCAGAATGTTTGGAACCATTATTTGGGCTTATTAACGATTGTTCGGAGACTGGTGTCATTGTTGCCAGTGAACACTATGGGGCCGAGGGTTGGGTATTGCATCACAATACAGATTTGTGGCGGGGAACCGCTCCTATCAATCATTCCAATCACGGTATGTGGGTTGGTGGAAGTGGTTGGATGTCAAACCAGCTATGGGAGCACTATCTTTTCACTCAGGATATTACTTTTTTAGAAAACAGAGCTTATCCTCTAATGAAGGGTGCAGCTACTTTTTACTCTCAGTTCCTGATTAAAGATCCTGAAACAGGATGGCTTATTAGTACCCCTTCCAATTCACCTGAAATTGGTGGAATGGTTGCCGGACCCACCATGGATCATCAGATTATTCGTTCTTCTTTCATGGCCTGCGTTGAAGCATCTGAAATATTGGATACCGATCCGGGATTCAGAGCAGAACTTAAGCAACTTATCCCACGCATTGCTCCAAACCAGATTGGTAAATACGGCCAATTGCAGGAATGGTTGGAGGATGTGGATAACCCAGAAGTGAAACATCGTCATGTATCACACTTATGGGGCATGCATCCGGGAAAAGATATTACATGGGAAAAGAGTCCGGAACTGATGGAGGCTGCCAGGCAATCACTCTTATTCAGGGGAGATGAGGGTACAGGCTGGAGCCTTTCCTGGAAAATAAATTTTTGGGCTCGTTTTCTGGATGGAGATCATGCCTATGAACTAATAAAACTGTTATTCAGACCGGTTTCATCATCAAATACCAAATATATGGGAGGTGGTGGTTCTTATGCCAATCTATTCGATGCGCATCCACCTTTTCAAATAGACGGCAATTTTGGCGCTCCAGCCGGTATCGTGGAAATGCTTATTCAATCGCATCAATCGGTCATTGACATATTACCTGCACTGCCATCTGCCCTGCCATATGGTGAGATTTCTGGAGTTTGCGCACGAGGAGGTTTTGAACTTTCTTTCAGCTGGGAGAATGGAGATCTTAAAAGTCTAAAGCTTTTATCGAAAGTGGGAAACACATGCAGGCTAAGATATAAAGGAGAAATAATTGAACTGGAGACGCATGCCGATCAGACTTATATATTGGACGATGAGATAAAAATGGCATCCGACATGGAATAACCAAAGCTGTTTATCCACTTTTACTAATTTTCTGAAGTAATTTCAGATCTAAAATCTCTATTTTTTTCCCTTTTAATTCTATGATTTTATCTTCAGCAAATTCTGCTAAGATTCGAACGACACTTTCAACTGCCATTCCGGAGATCTCTGCCAGATCTTTTCTTGTCATATGTGAATAAACATCTTCAGCCTTAAATTTTTCATTATTTAAATACAAAAGTGAACTAGCCAGTTTACCATTTAACTGCTTTAATCCCAGATCAAAACACTTGGTGAACATCAGATTATAATTATCACAATACCAATTGACAATCTCATGGGTGAATTTGTTGCTTTTAGACAATAAATCTCGAATAGTATCTACTTCAATTGAACAGATAGTTGTATCAGAAAGAGCAGTCGCGGAATAATAGTAGGTATGATCACCAAAAAGAGATGTTAAGCCCAGGAAATCGCTTGATTTTAAGATTTTAACAATAATATTTTTGTTGGGCCCTTCAAGATAGACCTTTACCAATCCGTTCAGAACATAAAAAATGGATGACACATAGGTACCTTCCTTAATAATAGTCTCACCCCTTTTATAGTTTATCTGGACTTTTTGATGATTGAAGAAATCCCCAACATAGTCAATTTTTTGAGTAAAACAGTTTGATACATGCTTACAATCAATACAATTTGTTTTTTCGATATATTGATTCATAGAGTACGATTATTGATCATTGCTGTTCTATCATATACAATAATTTTCCATTATAAAGATATGAAACTTATCCACAATAATTATGGAAATCCCCCATTAATAAGCCGATCAAGTTTTGTGTGCATCTAATATTTATAGGTTCACTTTTTTATATTTAAAAGAAAGTTAATCCAATTAATTAATACTTTTAATTGGATCAACTCTACCATTTTTTAAATATTTAAATTTGAGTTTTTCAAATCTATTTTCCCCTAATTAAACATTATTTGGACAGCGGCATTCCCGGCAGCCTTTAATAGCGGATAACCTGCAGGAGAAGCAGTAAGTAGAGGATGTGTTCCTACCTGTAAGGTAAGTAATGAATTGATATTCATTTTATTTTGAATAATTATACCAATTGCATTTGTCAATTCCCCTACTGACATACCACCTACAACCTCACCACCTATAATAACACCTGATTCTTTTCCTACAATTAACTTTACCATTTGTTTCTTTGTTTCCTTTAGTGTGCCAGGATGTTTATCTATTCCTTCGAAAACTCCTGTGACTATGTCAAATCCCTCGTTTCTTGCCTGGGTTTCTGTTATGCCGGCCACTCCGAATGCAGTTTCTCCAATAACTGTTGAAAAAATTGATATTGTGCCACTGAATGTTTTAATGGCACATAGTTGAAATAAATTCACGCCGGCAATCCTAGCTTCAGCACAGGCAGTAGAAGCCAACATCCCGTAGCTTTGCTTTCTGGTTATAAAATCACGTTTTTCAGCACAATCTCCTATAGCAAAAATGTCCTGATCATCTGTTCTCATATATTCATCAACCTTAATACAGCCCATATCATTGATACTTAATCCTGCTTTTTCTGCCAGCTTAGAGTTCGAATGATAGCCTACTGATAAAACAACAGCATCTGTTTCTATTTCATCTCCATTATCGAGGAGAACTCTATTCACTTTCGCATCACCTAAAAATTCTTTAACGCCAACCCCCAGTTTAATTTCAATTCCCTTTTCCTTAAGTATTTCCTCAGCTTTTATTGATATTTCTTTATCAAATGCCATTCCCAGAATGTGTGGCAATTTTTCAATGAGAACAATCTCTTTTCCGCTTTTTCGTAATTCATCAGAAAGTTCTACACCAATAAACCCGGCTCCAACAACTACTATTTTTTTGCAGTTTGCAATTTCCCTATTCATTTCATCAAGATAATCTTTATCCTTTGGAACTGAAAAGACATTTTTTAAATGAGTTCCCTTCAACCATTTGGGTATAGTGGGAACTGAACCCGTTGCCAGAACAAGCTTGCTATATGAAAGTTCCAATCCGTCACTTAGTGCACAGGTTTTCTTTTCACGATTAATAGATATTACTTCCCCAATTATAAGGTCGATATCTGAGTTTTCAAACATTTTATCAGAGGGTAAGATATCTGCATTCGTTCCTTCTATTGATCCAAAAGTATATGGTATTCCGCATGGAACAAGCGTTTTATTTTCTTTTCTGATAACGGTAACTTTTTTTTCAGGATAAACTCTTTTCCCTGCAAGTGCTGCGACTAAACCAGCTGCACTGCTGCCAATGACTAATACATCTGTGGTTTTCATTTTAATTGTATAAAAATTATTAATAAATATGGACGGGTTTAAATATTTTCATGTGAGAACTTAAATTTGTATATCTGCAATCTTTTTCTGTAACCTGGAATCTTCTCCCTTTGTTTTTTTAAGCATATAGTAGAATATGTTGGTTACATATCCATTGTTTTCTTCTTCACTAGACAGTATCTTATACAACTTAATAAGGCAGTTGTCAAAGTGTAATTCCAGGTCGGTTACATCCTTAACCGATAAATCGGAGTTAGCATTAATTTTATTAAAACATTCCGACATTTGATTTGATATTTTATTGGGTGGTACCTGCAACCACCTATTCATGGCTTTTTCTCTAACTTTGTGTTTTTCAAGGTATTCCTCTCTAGATTTCTCTTGCCTACTCAAATCAGCTAGCATATTTTTTACATCAGGCTTGTCTGATTTTCTATAAAGATTCTGATATAATTCACATACTTGCCTATGGTAATATTGAATTTGCTCAATTATCTCACTTTTTAATTTATACATTTTTATCTCCTTTAATTATTAAACTTTAATTTTAAAGTTATCCTACTCGTTTTGGCCAAATTATGAATAGAGCAAAATAATTTAATCCACATTCTTAGAAGCACTTAATAGTTGGAAATTAATAGGGAAAGTGAATAAAACACGAACAGGCTTTCCCCTTTGTTTCCCGGGGGACCATTTTGGAGAGGATTTAACAACCCTTATTGCCTCATTGTCCAACGCGGGATCTATTCCACGCAACAGAGTAACGTGGCTGACTGAACCATCCGGTTCTACCACAAAATTTACAAATACCCTGCCGCTAATACCATTTTCAGCTGCAGTTTGGGGATAATCCAGGTTGTTAGCGATGTACTCTCTGAAACCGTCCTGTCCTGGTCCACCGAAGGATGGCATGTCTTCCACTATAAAAAAGATCTCTGCTTCTTCTTCCTCAACTTCTTCTTCTTGTGGAAGATATTGAATAATTTCTATTTCCGAATCCTGGTTGATTTCGAAGTCTTGAAGATGAATTTCATCATCAATTTCAATATCATTATTTACAATTTCGAAAATTTCAATAGTTCTAACCGGTTCTGGAGGAACTACATTTTTTTGTTCCTTTTGGATAGTCACGGGAATAACTTCTTCTTCAAAAACATCTGTTAGAACCGAATCGTATTCATTAAATGAGGAATCTTCTGTGGTCCATTCAAAGGCAATTACTATTGTAGCCAAAGCAATAACAAAGCCTATTTCCAAAAACAAGAATCTTGTTTTTTCCAGGTCTGCTTTGGGTGATTTTTTTAGTTCCATGAATTTAGTTTTTTGAGTATTATTAATTCTGTTTAGAAATGAATAAGATCCATTTCAATAGCACATTTTATCATTTGTTTCAAGATGCCCCTCAATGTAATCTTCAATCAATTCATCTGGTTCTTGTTTAGAAACTCCTGTAAACAATGATATTTTAAAGTCGCTTAGCATCTTGGCTATATCTTTATGAATCCATCTAGCCAATACAATTTTTACATTCTGCTCTGCCAATTCCTGTGGTATCAATTCAGGATGGTTGTTTCCAGATCTTTCCAGGTGCCTTGATAGCACAACTGTATCAGAATTTGATAAATCATAAATTAAAAATTGATTTGAGTTTTCAAATTGTAGTGCTGTATGTCCGTTTAAAATGGGGATGGCTACTTTTGTCATTTTTTTTGCTTTATGTATTGGATTATACTTGTAATGAATCCAGCCTATGGAGGATGGTACTTCTTGATAATTAGATGTCATATAGCCAGTTGATGTCTCTTGAAAGGTTCATCTCCTGCTGTTTTGTTTTTTTCATCAGGGAATAAAATATGCTGGTTAAATGCTCATCTTCTTCCTCCATAGCCAAAGATTCATATACCTTTATAAGACAATCATCAAAATGTAATGCCATTTCAATAATGTCATCTAGAGAATAGTATAGTGGCGTTTTGATGCTTTCGAAACAATTGCTAATATGATTGGATAGATTTCCCGAAGGCTTTTGAAACCACCTTTTCATTACATTTTCTGGTGCAATTTCAATATATCTGACAAGAAATTCTTCACGAAGTTTTTCATGTCGACTCAGGTAGTCCAGAAGCATTATGACCTTCTGATTTTCTGCCTTTTCTTTTAGACCGTTATAAAATTCACTCAGTCGCTTATGAAAAGTCCTGATTTGTTCTAAGATTTCACTTTCCTGTTTGTACATTTTTAGCTCCTTCCTTTTAAAGTTATTACTACGGCAAATTTCTTTACTATAAAGGTATGGAGAACATATAAACCAACAAACTAATATTGAGGTTCTTACATTAATTATGGATTTGAGATTTATCAATTATTCTCTTGACGAATAATAATTTTGTTCATGATTTATTCCAGTCCTTGAAATTGAGTTTTTACTTTCAATCATTAAATTGGAAAATCCATCACAATTGATATTATTTGGATGAACGATGAACCAAATTTCACCAATTTTAAAACCCATACTTTTTTCTTGATTTGCCGAGTTATTAGTCATTAATGTCCAAAATAGCTGCGAAGAGGGTCAAATGAATTAAATTTGGCCTTATTCGGAGCCAAAAGAACTATTTTTTGCTTTTTTTGTGATAAAATATGATTTTATTAAACTGTTCTCTATCTAATAAAATCGTTAATGAAATATTCCATTAAATACTGTAGATTTGTTAAAAAGTAATTTTATATGCTCAATTTAGGACAAGTAAATACGCTTAAAGCTTCACGATATACCGA
>JASJGS010000114.1:0-74077 GCA_033791445.1 Bacteroidales bacterium
TTGGCACCTCGATGTCGGCTCGTCACATCCTGGGGCTGGAGAAGGTCCCAAGGGTTGGGCTGTTCGCCCATTAAAGTGGCACGCGAGCTGGGTTCAGAACGTCGTGAGACAGTTCGGTCCCTATCTGTTGTGGGCGTTGGAGATTTGAGAGGACCTGACACTAGTACGAGAGGACCGTGTTGGACAAACCTCTAGTGTACCTGTTGTGGCGCCAGCTGCATCGCAGGGTAGCTACGTTTGGAAGAGATAAGTACTGAAAGCATCTAAGTACGAAGCTCGCCTCAAGATGAGATCTCCCTTAAGGGTCGTTAAAGACGATGACGTTGATAGGCTGTAGGTGTAAAGGCAGTAATGTCAAAGCCAAGCAGTACTAATTACCCGAGAACTTTTTCTGGTCAGACAATTTACTCTTTCTTTCAGTATGTCAATAATATTATCTCCTAATATTTAGGAGCAAAGGCTTTAGGTGACTATAGCAATGGGGCACCACCTCTTCCCATTCCGAACAGAGAAGTTAAGCCCATTAGCGCCGATGGTACTGTGAAAACGGGAGAGTAGGTCGTCGCCAACTTTATATAAAATCCTGATCAAATTTTGGTCAGGATTTTTTTTTGCTTAAAATACCATTTGATAGGCATCTTCCGTTAATATCATTGTGATTTTAGGTACCACCCTACTTAGTGATTGAGCTTATTTTCTATATCTTTACCGGGATGAAAAACCTGATACTAATATTTTCTTTTGTTCTTGCATTTGTGACAGCATCTGCTCAGGAAACAGAGAAAGATAGTACAGAACTTACCATTAGAACCTGGAAACTTACCGAAGATTTTACACAAACCAGTACCATTAACCTTGATACTGTATTAACAGGTTTTCAGGTCTATAATCAAATGTATAATAAGAATATCTATCCTGCCTATCTGGGAAATCTTGGCACAGCTGGAATCTCTAATAGTTATTTTATGCGTAAAAACAGTGAGCTTTTCTTTCTCCAATACTATATTCCCTATTTGAATCAACCTGAAGATCAGATTTACTTCAATACAAAGAAACCCTATTCCCAAATTTACTATACAACTGGGGGTGGTCGGGACAAGCAAGAGCAAACCATTGGTATTATTTTTACCCAAAATATTACACCCAATGTTAATGTTGGGCTTAAAGTTGACGTCGAGGTTTCTGAGGGGCAATATCCTTATCAGAGAGCTTCCGATAACTCATTGGTTTTTTTTACAAGTTACAACGGGAAAAGGTATTCTATTTATGGTCAGGCAACAATGAATAATATTACTCTTGAAGATAATGGTGGAATTATTGATGATAATTTGCTAGGAGTGAATAATACAGAGGATATTCCAACTCGTTTGGATGGATTTAACAATGCCGCTACGAAAATGAGAAATCGGAATATTCATATTATGCAACAATTTTCACTGGGTAGGTTTAAATCCGCAAAGATTGCTGATACAACAGTAAGTAGTGTTGCTAAAGCTCCTAATCATGAAGTAAAAGACTGGGCCAGACTGATCCATGTTTTTCAATACCGTAAGAATCACAAATCCTATAGAGACGATGATCCTTTAACTGGATTTTATAGAAATGTTTACATTGATTCTTTATCCACATATGATTCTGTTTATTACCGATCTATTTATAATGCTTTATCTATTGATTTTCAGAGTAATCCAGAGCGTAAATTTCAGTTTGGCGCAAACGTTGGTATTGAAAATGAACTGAATAAGTATAGCTATGATTTACCTCCGGTTATCACCAATATTAATACTGATCCGATTGCAGTTCATAATTTCCCGGGAGGAAACCTTTCACTTTACAGGAATGATACCAGCTATAACTCAAGGAGTAATAGTAATATTAGCAATACAGCAATTCGGGGTAGAATTTTCAATAATGTGGGATCCTCTTTTGGTTGGGACGCAGGGGCAAGATTTTTCTTATTCGGTTATAAGGCAGGAAATATGCAGCTCAGGGGTAAAATTTATAAAACCTTCAATACAAAAAAAGGAGTTTCCATAATTTCAGCCAATGCTAAATTCAGAAATGAACGCCCCAACTTTTGGTTCAATAATTTTTCATCTAATAACTTTGCCTGGGAAAACGACTTGAAATTTGAAAATGAAACCCGGGTTTGGGCTAGTTATGAAGATCCTAACCGGAATTTTGTACTAAGTGCAAATATGTCAATATTAGGCAACTATGTGTATTTTGATACACTTGCTCTACCAGCACAGAGGGAAGCTGCATTTACAGTATTTTCTCTTAATGCGTCTAAAGATTTTTCTTTATGGAAATTCAAATTCAGGAATTCATTAAACCTCCAGCAATCCGGGAACCAGGAAGTTCTTCCATTGCCCCTGTTGAGCTTTAGAAATTCAACATATTTTGAGCACGTTTTCTTATTTGCCTGGACCGAAGGTCGCCTTGAATTGCAGGTAGGGTTTGATTTTTATTACCACACTGCCTATAACGCATATGCCTATATGCCCTCCTCAGGAAGGTTTTATTTGCAGGATGAAAAGAAAGTAGGAAACTACCCGTTTTTTGATGCATTCATAAACTTTAAGGTAAAAAGGACTCGTTTTTTTGTAAAATATGAGCATGTTAATTCTGGATGGACAGGGAATAAATATTTTACAATTCTTCATAACCCTATGAGCCGCAGGGTGTTTAAGTTTGGGCTTTCATGGTCATTCTATGATTAGTTAGTTAATTCTTAATAAGTTTTTGCAATCCACACAACTGAATATTAAAAAAATGTATTCTTTTACTCCTGTAACCTTTTAATTAATCTCATCGTTTAACATAACGGGATAGTGTTTTTTTGTTAAATTCGTTATACCAATTGCATACGAAAAATAACTGTTTTGATTTTATTCAAAGCTCGTATTATTATATTGTTCTTTATACTAGGTCTGGCAATTTCCTGCTCAGGCCCTGGTAAACCTTTTCGAAAAGTCAAGCAACCAAAGTCCACGAATATTGATTTACCCGAGATTCGTGAGAGAAATAAGCTTATTGTTCTGACAAATTTTAATGCGACAGACTATTTCATTTACCGAGGCAAACCCATGGGATATCAGTATGATCTGATTCATGAACTTGCAGATGCCCTTGAAATTGATTTTGAGATTGTGGTTGAGAATAACCTTGAGAAAAGTTTTGACTATCTTGAGTCAGGTCGAGTCGATCTATTGGCCTTAAATTTAACTATTACCAAGGAAAGAAGTAAGTTTTTAAGATTTACAGATCCTCATACAAAAACCCGACAGATTTTAGTTCAGAGAAAACCCGAGAATTGGGAAGAACTACGCAAGGAAAGTATCGACATCTCAGTTATTCGAAATCAATTGGATCTTGCTGGTAAGACAATCTATGTCCAGAAGAACTCATCCTTTTCATCCAGGCTTCATAACTTATCTGAGGAAATAGGGGATAGCATACATATTGTAGAAACCGATGAAACAGTGGAAACACTTATTTCCAAAGTGGTTAGTGGAGAAATTGATTATACTGTTTGTGATGAGAATATGGCAAGAGTTAATCAAACTTTTTACCCCATAATTGATATTCAAACTGCTATAAGTTTTCCTCAGCGACATGCATGGGCTGTGCGAAAGAATGATACTATGCAATTATTTGATACTATAAATTACTGGCTTAAGAATTTTAAGAAGACAGGTAAGTACGCAAATATTTATAACAGATATTTTAAAAATCCCAAAACTGGTTTAATGGCTAACAGCGGAATGATTTATGTAGGGAATGGAATACTTTCTCCCTATGATTCTCTGATTCGCCAATACAGCGATAGCCTTAGCTGGGACTGGAGATTACTGGCTTCTATGATTTACCAGGAGTCTGGCTTTTTGCCAAATGCTGTATCCTGGGTAGGTGCATTTGGCTTGATGCAGTTAATGCCATCAACGGCAAATTATTATAGAGTTACCAAGAATTCTATACCAGAAAGGAATATTGAAGCCGGGGTAAAATACCTTCAATGGCTCGATGAAATTTTTCAGGATAAGGTTACCTATCGTGAAGAACGGTTAAAGTTTGTATTGGGCTCGTATAATGTAGGATTGGGACACGTTCTTGATGCCCGGGCGTTGGCCAGAAAGTATGACAAAGATCCTGAAATTTGGGACGATAATGTTGAGATATTCCTTCTTAAGAAATCGGACCCAAAATATTATCTGGATCCTGTTGTTCGTTTCGGCTATTGTCGTGGGCAGGAAACATATGATTATGTGCGGAAAATTCTTGCAAGGTATGATGATTACAAGAATATTATTGCTCTGAATTAATTTCAGCATTTTTTACAACTTCCAAAAACTCCCTCAGCATCATAGCTGTTGCTCCCCAGATTTTATAACCCTGAACGACATAGCAGGGTGCCAGAATGGTGTCTTTTTCTCGTTTTATTTGTAATTCTCCAATTAAATCAGGATTCTGGAGTGAGTTTAATTGCTCGGTTATGGCAAGTTGAACTTCTTCCTTCTCTACTTCAAATTCAGGTACAGATGGCAAATAACCGACAAATGGAGAGACCTCGAAATTACTGACTGAAATATATAAGGGGGTCAGGCGTCCAATTATTCTTATTATATCTGTAGCAATGCCTAATTCTTCTGCAGTTTCCCTTAAAGCTGTTGCAGATAGGTTTTCATCGGAGATATCATATTTACCACCGGGAAAACTGATTTGACCTTTGTGAGGCCCCGGATAGTTGGTACGTTGGATAAACACAGTACACAAGGAGTTATTACAGGGGAATAGCAAGATTAAAATGGCTGCCTTTTCGGGTGGAAGTGGATTTGTTTCAGGATCATAAATATGTGCCCTATCAACCGGCGACATTTTATTCTGGATTTGGGAACCTGGCAAGTTTTTTTTTAACTCATCTTCAAGCATATGTATATAGCTGGTCACATTCATAAGCATACCTCAAAATGATAAATTAATTAAAACGGATGGCTTTTACTGGACTAATTCTGGAAATCAGATAGGATGGAACAAGCAACATTATAATAGTAAGAAAAAGAGTGCTAATGTTTAAACCAAGAACAATAAAGAGATTTAGATTTATAGGTACCTCAGAAAGGTAATAAGATGCCTGATCAAGTTTAATAATGCCAAATTGGTTTTGGATTAAACAAAAGCCTATTCCAATTAGATTACCCCAAAATAATCCTTTCATTATAAGATAAGCAGACTGGTATAAAAATATTTTACGGATACTCCAGTTTCTTGTCCCGAGAGCCTTTAGAATTCCTATCATATTGGTACGCTCCAGAATTAATATAAGCAAACTCGACACCATATTGAATCCGGCAACTAAAAAGATGAGTGTTAAAATAATCCATACATTCAGGTCCTGGAGATTTAGCCAATCAAATATTTGAGGATACTTATCAATAATACTTTGAACTCTCAGCCTTGTTCCACCTTCGGTAATTTCAAGTCCTACTAGATCCTGCACCTCCCAACTTTTTAGCTGAATATCGTTGAAATTATCAATGGTAATTTCAAAACCACTAACCTGGTTATCATCCCAGTTATTTAATTTCTGGATATGGCCAATATCAGCAAGAATAAAAATCTTATCAAAATCTTCCAGGCTGGTTTCATATACTCCTGTAACTGTAAATTTCCTTATTCGGGGAGGATCCTGGACGAAATACATCGTAAAAGAGTCATCCACTTTAAGCTCCAGTAGGTCACTAATATATTTTGATATCAATACCTTGTTGGTCTTGATGCTATCAGAAACAACAAATAAATCGCCCTCAACCAAAGATTTCTTAAAAAAGTCCCAATCGAAATCTGAACCAATACCCTTTAAAACTATACCCTGAATATCTTTATCTGTTTTTATAATGCCAGCCTTGGTTCCAAAAACCTGAATATGTTTAATGCCAGGCAATGAAGCCAGATCAGACATAAAATCCTGGTTTTTATTAACCGGTGTAGTCTCAAATGAGGTATTTGAATCAAAATTAAAGATCTGAATATGTGATCCAAAACCAATTACCTTATCTCTAATTTGATTTTTAAATCCTGTAACAGTGGCAGTTGAAATAATCATGGCCGCAATCCCCAGAGCAATTCCTATAACTGCAATCATAACAATAGGCCTTGAAATACGGTTTTCCTGATGCCTATCGGAAATAATACGTTTTGCTATAAAAAGTTCAAGATTCATGCTACAATGCCTATCCCTATAAGCCAACAAATTTAACAATTATTCGTTGCAAGCTGTTGTTAATTAATTAGAGATTGAATTCATGGATTTATTTCTGTGGTTTATGGAATTTTGTGCTTACAATTAAAAAATGTTTACCACTTTTATACATTATTTACTTCAACTTTATCAATGAGGATTATGATTCCAAAAGGCACTGTAATTTATTCAAAGAAGTCTTTTAAAAGACTTTTTATTGTTCTGTCTATTTTGATAGTTTTTCCTGGAATTTTATTCTCACAGGTAAAAACTGGAGCTGAAAGAACTGAAGAATATCTCCCCTTGCTTGAGGGAAAAAAGATAGGTCTGGTGGCTAACCATACATCTTATATTGGTAAAACCCATTTAGTAGACAGTTTGGTGTCACTTGGTGTGGACCTGGTTAAAATATTTGGACCAGAACATGGTTTCAGAGGAAATATGGCCGATGGTGCTTCCATAGAGAACGGTATTGACCCAAAAACAGGCCTACCGGTTATTTCTTTATATGGCTCATCGAAGAAACCCAGTGAGGATGATATGGGAGGGCTCGATCTGGTAATTTTTGATATTCAGGATGTAGGTTTACGTTTTTATACATTTATCTCAACCATGCAATATGTTATGGAGGCATGTGCTGAAAATGAGGTAGATTTACTAGTACTTGATCGACCAAACCCCAATGGCTTTTTTATAGATGGCCCTGTTCTCGAAACTGAGTTTAAGTCTTTTGTTGGAATGCAGCCCATTCCTGTTGTACACGGCATGACTGTAGCGGAGTACGCTCAGATGATAAATGAAGAAGGATGGCTGGAAAATGGAGTAAAATGCAATCTAAGTTATATCTCCTGCTTGAACTGGGATCACCGAAAATATTATGATTTGCCAGTGAACCCGTCACCAAACCTGCCAAATATGACATCTGTCTATTTATATCCATCCCTTTGCTTTTTTGAAGGCACCATCATGAGCATTGGTAGGGGAACAGATTTTCCCTTTCAGGTTTACGGTCATCCTAAATACAAAGCTACTGGTTTTTCTTTTAGCCCCAGAAGTATAGAAGGAGCATCTGTAAACCCTAAATTCAAAGGTGAAGTTTGTAATGGAGTTGATTTAAGCAGTTTACCTGATAGCTTTTTCAAGGATAATAGTGGCATAATACTTCACTGGATAATAGATGCCTATGACCAATTGAAAGATGAAGGAGGTTTTTTTAGCGCCTATTTTGTTAAGCTTGCGGGTACAAAAAAATTGCAGGAACAAATTGAAAATGGAGTTTCTGCTAATGCCATCCGAGCAGGTTGGAAGGGGGATCTTCAAAAATTCCAGGAGATTCGTAAAAAGTATCTTTTGTATAGAGATTTTTAGTGATTTCCTTTATAAGAGGCCTTTAATATCATTTTCAAAAGCTAATTCTGTAATTTTTATTGCTTGTCAATACGCACATATACAGTTGTATGTATAAGTGAACTACTTGTTTAGTGAATAAACTATAAGAATAGTTGATAAACTAGAAATATAGTTGTATGTTTGTGTTGTAAAAGTATTACCTAAGCTTAAATAATTTAATGAATGAAAACTTTAACTAAAGCAGAAGAGCAGATAATGCATATCCTCTGGGAGTTGAAAACAGCCCTGGTTCGGGATATTCTTGATGAGCTACCTGACCCAAAACCTGCCTATAATACTGTTTCAACTGTAATACGGGTATTAGAGAAGAAGGAATTTGTTGGACACAAATCATATGGCTCCACACATGAGTATTATCCCTTAATAACAAAAAAGGAGTATACAAAGTTTCATTTTGGGGAGTTTATGGAAAAATATTTTAACAATTCATTTTCCCAGCTGGCTTCCTTCTTTACCGCTGAAAATAAAATTTCTATGGGAGAGCTGGAGGAAATGATGGAAGAGATAAGAAAGGAAGTTAATACTAAGGAGGAGGGAATAGCATGAACCCTTTTGTAACATACCTTATTCAAACAGTAATAGCTGTTAGTATTTTCTATTTAATATATTGGTTACTTCTGAAGAAGGAGACTTTTTTTAGATTTAATCGTTACTATTTTTTAGTAACTGCAGTCATCGCATTGATTATTCCAATCCTTGATATTGGTAATATTTCGTTTTTGGCAGAAAGTGAACCTGTAAAAACTATTTCCACCGGATATGTATCTATGCAAAATTCTGTTCTGCCAGATGCTGTTGTTATTCCAATTGAGACGAATGGGAAGCCAGGATTTTTGGAATTTCTTGGAATCGGATATCTCATAGGAGTTGCATACTTGCTTATGCGGTTATTATTTCAATCAATATTACTTTTCTTAAAAATCAGGCAGGACAAAATTATTCGAATGTTTGGCTCGCAGATAGTCCTGGATAAAAAAGTAAGAAGTGCATTTTCTTTTTTCTCCTGGATATTTTTAAATCCCACGCAAATTGAGGAACCTAATCTTTCAGATATCATATTGCATGAAAAGGAACACATTAGGCAGAAGCATAGTTATGATTTGTTCTTTATTGAATTGTTGTGTGCTTTTCAATGGATTAATCCATTTGCCTGGCTTCTGAGGAAATCAATCAAAGAAACCCATGAATACCTTGCCGATAATGCTGTGTTAATTCATGGTACTCCAGTGGATGATTATCAGAAATTATTATTGAGTCAGGCTTTGGGCATTGGATATCCGGCACTTATCACTCCATTTAACTATTCCTTAAATAAAAATCGAATGATCATGATGAAAAAATTGAAATCCCCAGGTACTCGGAAGTGGAGAAGTTTACTTCTTCTTCCTGTAATTTTATTTCTAGGTCTTGCTTTTTCAAATCCTTTTTCAAACAACAGAACTGAATCATTGCCGGTTCAAAATGACTCACAGAGCATTCTGGATTCAATTGTAATTGCAGACAACACTCAAAAACCAATCCTATACATTTTAGATGGGAATGAGGTTTCAATAAATCAGCTAAAAAGTATTAGCCCAGATTTGATATCGTCAGTTGAAGTCTTAAAAGGTGAATCGGCTGTAAAAGTATATGGCGTAAAAGCCAGTAACGGGGTAATTGTGATGACCTCAAAGGAGATCTCTAATGATTCTAATTTGCAAAAATATGAGATCACCGGAAAGATACTGGATGCTCCTAATGGGGAGCCAATTCCTGCTGCGAATATTGTCATACTAAACGAAAATATTGGAACTACAACTGATGATCAGGGTAATTTTAAATTGGAGTTACCCAATGAAAGTGCACAGATAGCTATTTCTATGCTTGGGTTTGAGGAAGTAACACGAGAGGTGAAAAGTGGGGATGACATGGAAATAAGACTTAATAAACTTGCTATTGGGAGTCTTGCTGTTCCAATAGAGAAATTTACTAGTCCTTATCTTCAAAAGTATGAGGTTACCGGGAAAGTTATACTCGCTGGGTCAGATGAACCCATTCCGGGTGTAAGTATTGTTATATCGAATACACCTACAGGTACAGTATCTGATATGCAGGGTAATTTTAAATTGCAATTACCGGAAGAAACAGTCCAGGTAGTTTTCTCCTTTGTAGGCCTTGGAACGGTAAAGAGAGAGGTGAAAGATGGTGATAAACTAGTGATTAAGCTTAAAAAAGCGGTTGCAACTTTAAATTTGGATTCACCAGAAGTAATCCATGTTAAGGAAGTTGAGAAAGAGGAACCTGTGGCTGATGAAAAATCATCAACCGAAATATTTTATGTTGTTGAAGATATGCCCCATTTCCCTGGAGGTAAGGCGAAGTTGAGTGAATATATTTCTTCTAATATTAAGTATCCAAAAAATGCCAGGAAGAGCAAAATTGAAGGTACGGTTCCGGTAAATTTTACAGTTGATACAAAAGGTTATATAAAGAATGTATTTGTAGCCAAAGGAAAAGGTATTAATCCCGAACTGGATAAGGAGGCCATTCGGGTTATTTCCACAATGCCTAAATGGGAACCTGGAGCTCAAAGAGGCAAGAAAGTGCCTGTAGACCTATCCGTGCCGGTAAAATTCAGTCTATAATTAACAAATGAAGTATTGTTTCAATGCAATTCATAATAAATAAAAAAAGGGTTTCTAGAATCCCTTTCTCATCGTTATTGTTGGCTTTAAAAGATTCTGCCTGGATATTTTTCAAGTGCCACCTCCAAACATTTCATAGCCTCCTTCAGGTCTTCAATTTTAAGAACATATGCAATACGGACCTCTTGCTTCCCTAAGCCCGTGGTTTCATAAAACCCGGATGCTGGTGCTAGCATTACTGTAGCCTTATTGTATTCAAAATCACTTAGAATCCATTGTGAGAATTTATCTGCATCATCTACTGGAAGACTGGCAATGGTATAAAAGGCACCTCCTGGAGTCGGGCATTTTACACCAGGCATCTTGTTTAGTGCCTCTACCATGTAGTTTCTTCTCTCTATGTATTCATCGTAGACCTCAATAAAATACTCAGGTGGAGTATCCAGCGAAGCTTCTCCTGCGATCTGACCCAGGCCGGGAGGACTAAGACGTGCCTGGGCAAACTTAAGTGCTGTACTTATAACTTCCTTATTCCTGGTTACCAGTGCTCCTATCCTTGTTCCACATGAGCTATATCGTTTTGATACAGAATCCATCATGACTACATTCTGCTCAATTCCTTTTAGGTTCAGGCAAGAAAAGTGCGTTTTCCCATCGTAGCAAAACTCCCTATACACTTCGTCGGAGAATAAATATAAGTCATGTTTTTTTACAATCTCTTTAAGCTTCTCCAACTCTTCTTTCGAATATAAATATCCTGTTGGGTTGTTTGGATTACAGATAAGAATTCCCTTTGTTTTTGCGCTTATTTTCTTTTCAAACTCTTCGATTGGGGGGAGTGCAAATCCATCGTCGATATAAGAAGTAATGGGTATTATTTGTATGCCGGCAGCAATGGCAAAACCAAGGTAGTTTGCATAGAATGGTTCAGGAACTATAATTTCATCACCAGGGTTAAAGCATGACATCATACTGAAAAGAATTGCTTCTGAACCACCTGTAGTAATTAGCAATTGAGTATAGTCTATATCAATTCCAATACCCTTATAATATTCTGCCAACTTACGCCTATACGATTCATATCCAGCCGAATGGCTGTATTCCAGTACATTTTTATCTAAATTCCGGATGGCCACTAGAGCTACTTCTGGAGTGGAAATATCAGGTTGTCCAATATTAAGGTGATACACTTTAATGCCTTTGCTTTTGGCAACTTCTGCATAAGGAACGAGTTTGCGAATGGGTGATTCGGGCATCAGATTGCCCTTCTTTGAAATGGCTGGCATAAGATTTGGTTTTAAAGAATTCTTACTGTCAATTATTTACAAATCTAATGAAGAATTGTGATATTAAATATGTTTAAGATCATAATAAACTTTTCAGATTTTAAAGGAATAGTTGGTCCAGAATGATCTTTGCTGTAATTGTCTGGTTTATAATGTGCACCTGACGTAT
Source organism: Bacteroidales bacterium (assembly GCA_033791445.1). Classification (GTDB taxonomy): domain Bacteria; phylum Bacteroidota; class Bacteroidia; order Bacteroidales; family VadinHA17; genus JANTGF01. The sequence goes on from JASJGS010000114.1 coordinate 11,731, forward strand.
AATTTTTATATTTTTGCACGATTAATTTTTTTTTAGAAAATAGCACTTAAATATGGATATTAGCTCAAAATATGATCCTTCGAAAACTGAAGATTTTTGGTACTCATACTGGATGGACAAAGGCTTTTTTAAATCCCAGCCTGATGACAGGGAACCCTATACAATTGTGAGTCCACCTCCCAATGTTACTGGTGTTCTACATATGGGACACATGCTTAACAATACCATTCAGGATATTTTAATTCGACGCGCTCGTATGATGGGAAAAAATGCCTTATGGGTGCCGGGTACAGATCATGCTTCTATAGCCACTGAGGCCAGGGTTGTTGCAAAATTAAAAGATGAAGGAATAAACAAAACTGATCTTAGTCGCAAAAAATTCCTGGAGTATACCTGGGAATGGAGAGAAAAGCATGGTGGTATAATTCTTGAACAACTTAAAAAGCTTGGAGCTTCATGTGACTGGGATCGCACAAAATTCACCATGGACGATGATATGTCTGAAAGTGTGATAAATGTTTTTGTTGATCTTTATAATAAAGGACGTATCTATCGGGGAGTACGAATGGTAAATTGGGATCCGGCTGCTAAAACAGCGGTTTCCGATGAGGAAGTAGTGCATAAGGAAGTGCAATCAAAACTTTATTATGTTCGGTATCAAATTGATGGTGAGGATGATTACGTTACGATTGCCACAACACGGCCTGAAACAATTTTAGGGGATACAGCTGTTTGTGTACACCCAGAAGACGATCGTTTTAAGTATTTGCATGGGAAAAAAGTAGTCATCCCAATGGTAAACAGGCCGGTTCCTTTAATCACAGATGAGTATGTGGATAGGGAATTTGGAACAGGAGCATTAAAGATTACACCTGCCCACGATGAAAACGATTACGAGATTGGTATACGTCACCAATTGAATTCTATAAATATATTTAATGATGATGGCACTTTAAGTGAAAATGCAGAGGTCTTTATCGGTACAGATCGGTTTGAGGCGAGAGAATTGGTAGTTGAAGAATTGGAAAAAAATGGTTTATTAGTCAAAATTGAAGATTATGCTAATAAAGTAGGATATTCAGAACGCACAAATGCCGTGATTGAACCGAAGCTTTCTATGCAATGGTTCTTGAAAATGAAGGATTTATCTGACCCTGCCCTGAAAAGTGTAATGAATGATTCTGTTAAGCTGGTTCCTGCAAAGTTCAAAAATACTTACAGGCACTGGATGGAAAATGTTCATGATTGGTGTATTTCGCGTCAATTGTGGTGGGGACAGCGTATTCCAGCCTGGTACTTGCCTGGTTCATCTGAATTTGTAATAGCCAATAATGAGACTGAAGCATTGGAACTTGCAAAAGAAAAAACCGGTAACCAAAATCTTAAAAGTGAGGATTTGGAACAGGATGAGGATGTTCTGGATACCTGGTTTTCTTCCTGGTTATGGCCTATATCCGTTTTTGATGGTATTAGAAATCCTGATAATTCTGATTTTAAATATTACTACCCTACCAATGATTTGGTAACAGCCCCTGAAATATTGTTTTTCTGGGTGGCCAGGATGATTATTGCTGGTTATGAATATGTTGACAAAAAACCTTTCAATAATGTTTATTTGACAGGTATAGTTCGTGATAAATTAGGAAGGAAAATGTCTAAGTCATTGGGCAATTCACCGGATCCGATTCATCTCATGGAGAAATATGGGGCCGATGGTGTTCGGGTAGGAATGCTTCTTTGTTCTCCTGCGGGAGGAGACTTATTATTCGATGAAAGCCTTACTGAACAGGGTCGTAATTTTGGAAATAAAATCTGGAATGCCTTCCGTTTAGTAAATAGCTTGGAGGTTGACAGCAATTTGATTCAACCGGAGGAGGCAAAAATTGCCAACAAATGGTTTAATGAGAAATTTAATGAATCATTGACCTTACTGGAAGATCAATTCAGTAAATATAGACTTTCAGAAGCATTGATGAATGTTTATAAGCTCTTCTGGGATGAGTTTTCAGGATGGTACCTGGAAATGGTAAAACCAGCATATCAGCAACCGATTGATGAAAAATCGAAAAAGGAAGCTTTAAACTTTTTGGAGAAACTTATGAAGTTGCTCCATCCCTTTGTGCCATTCATTACCGAGGAGATTTGGCAAAAGATGGAAAAAAGGCAAGATGGTGAAAGTATTATGATAACGATGGCTCCAATATCAGAGCCTTTTGAGAAAGCATGTGTAGAAAGATTTGAGAAAGCCAAGGAAACCATTAGTTCCATTCGGACAATTAGAAAAGAAAAGAATATTCCAAATAAGGAAGAACTAAGTCTTCTGGTTCTCGAAGATGAGCAGGTATTTGATAATCGGTTTGGTGAAGTGGTAAAAAAGCTTTGCTATTTATCAGATATTCAATTTGTTGAATATAAGCCGGAAAATGCAGTTTCTTTCATGGTTAAAACTACCCAGTTTTATATTCCCCTGGGTGATAAAGTAGATGTAAAATCAGAATTGGAAAAACTCAATAAGGAATTGCAATACAATAGAGGATTTCTTAGCAGTGTTATGAAGAAGCTGAGCAATGAAAGATTTGTTCAGAATGCCCCGGAAAATGTCATAAACAAAGAAAATGAAAAGAAAGCAGATGCTGAGGCCCGGATTCAAACACTGGAGGATAGAATCCAGGAACTAACAGGTGCATAAAGGAGATTTCTCGTTTCGTAAGAAATCAAATCAAAAAGAAATTTATAGAGAAATTAGAAAATGACCACTAAACGGTTTTTAATATTTAACCGTTTAGTGGTCATTTAATTTTTACCTTTTTTCAAAGGGCTCGTGTTTAGGTTTTACGTAAGGATTTTCCTTCAATTGCTTATTGATCCATTCAATAGCTTTTTCAAGTTGAGGATCTTTCCCTTTTGCTAATTCAGTGTGGTTCTCCTCCACCTTAATATCCGGATCAACTCCATGTCCTTCTTTGAACCATTTCCCATCGGGATCATAGAATCGGAAGGAAGGCACGGTAACAAAACCGCCATCAATTAAAGGAGGTACTCCGGAATAGCCAATCAGCCCACCCCAGGTTCTGGATCCAATTAGTGGACCTAATCCTTTCTTCCTGAAGAAATCCGGGAAGGCATCTCCACCTGAACCACTCCATCCATTGATAAGCATAGCTTTTGGACCGTAATTTCCTACATATGGAATCCGCATATCTTCAATTCCGCGAACTGCACCATAAGCTAAAGGAGTTCTGTTTAACATTTCAATGAACCTGTCTGGAATCTGCCCACCACTGTTAAATCTTTCATCAATGATCAAACCATCTTTATGCCACTGCCCTGCAAACTGTCGCATCAATTCATTTTGACCATCAACACCAGTGCTACGAACATAAATATATCCAATTTTACCGTCTGTGGCTTCCGCAACCTTTTTACGATTATTTTCTACCCATTCAAGATGGCGTAACCTGGACTCATCGCCCAAGGTTTTTACAATCACCTCACGAGCATTCTCCAGGCTAGCTTCCTTATTTATTTTTAACACGACTGTCTTGTCCGCAAGTCCTTGAAAAGCAGCATAAGGTTCAGTCTTCGTGGTAATAGGAATCCCATTAACGGATAAAATATATTCACATTCTTTTACATCCACACCTGGTTGGGCTAGTGGTGATTTTACTTCAGCATCCCAGGGAGCTCCTTTGATAATTTTCTTTATTTTGTAGAAACCATTGTCTGCCATGAAATCAACTCCCAGGTAGCCAGTATTAGTTCTTAATGACTTTTCAGCATCACCACCACCCTTATAGGTATGGGATGCATTCATTTCTCCAATTAATTCACCAAGTACATAGTTTACATCCCAGCGAGTTACAGCATCATCCAATAACTTTTCATATTGTTTTCTCATACCCAGCCAATCAACACCATGCATATTTTCATCATAAAAATAATCTCTTTCCAGTCTCCATGCATCCACAAAAACCTGCTGCCATTCAGCTTTTGGATCAATAAATGCTTCCATCTCATTTAACCTGAGAGGCTTTTCCATCTTCTGTTCCGGCTTTACATCTATTATGGCTGCATTTCCATTGTTTGCCACGAGTAGTTTTTTGCCATCTGCAGATAAGTTATAAAAGTTAGCATTCTTAAAAATGGTTTTTTCTTCTCTTTCTTTGAGATCATAATATTTTATTGGAGTACTGGGCCTTGGGCTACCTTCTACAACAGTCTGGAATAGAAGTTTTCCAGAAACGGCCTGGAGGCCAAAGTAATCACCTGCTTTCGGTGGCAGAATAACAGATCTTTCTTCCATTCCATCCAGATCAATTTCTACACTTTTTTCCTTTTTATCATCTCCATCATCCTCTTTATCATCTTTTTTATTTTTCTTTTTCTTGTCTTTTTCTGATTCTTTCTCTTCCGCTTTTTCATCTTCTTTTATTTCCACCTTATCATTCCGTGCTTCTAAGGGAGAAGGAACATCTTTTCGAAGTGTCATTGCAGCGATAACGGTCGATTTAGGATAAATAAATGCCCAGTCCATGTCACTGTAAACAGGTTGCATGTGGCGGTTGGTTAGAAAGTACAAATATTTACCATCCGGATCAAAGGTGGGATTAGCATCACTATAAAAACCACTGGTAACCTGGTGTGAGGTATTGTCTTTTGTGTCAAACAAGAAAATTACAGCAGTATTATTAGTTTGAGATTTTGTATAGGCCATCCACCGGCTATCAGATGACCAACTAACAGAAAAGTTCATTAATCCTCCCTGGCCCATCCATTGTTCTCTACCCACATCGATGGAAGTATTTTTTTCAATATCAAATATTTTTATTTGACTTAACTGGTCAATAAAAGCAAGTTTTTTGCTATCAGGAGACCAGTAGAGATTATAACGAAAACCTGCACCATATGATGAAAGTTTCTTTTCCTGGTTATTTTCCAGGTTTAATAGAGTCAATTCATATTCACCAGATTGATCACTCCAAAAAGCGATGTATTTTCCATCTGGTGACCAGGCAGGGAAACGTTCAGCAACACCGCTGGTTTTAGTCAGATTTGTAACATATCCATGTTCTGCAGGAACTGAGAAAATATCACCCCGAGCTTCAATGATGGCTCTTTTCCCATCAGGGGATATACCACCACCCTGCATATAATCTTTAACTTTCTTAACACTAGGGATAAGAGCTAATTGATCTGTTACAACTTTAATACTTACTTTTTTCTGTTCAAATGTTGAAAGGTTTAGTAAGTAAAGGTCTCCACCAGCTTCAAAGACGATATTCTCTGGGCCTATTGAAGGGAAATGGATATCAAAGTCCTTGAATTGAGTCAATTGTTTGTTTTGTTTGGTCTGCAGATCATAAACCCAGATATTGTTTCTTTCGTTGGGGCCGAGATCCGACAGAAAGAAAATTTTGTTGCCATGCCACATGGGTATTTCATCATTGGCAATATTATCAGTAATGTTGGTGGAAGAAAAATCTTCGAGGTTTAAGGTGAAAATATCTGGTGCCATTCCTCCGCGGTATCTTTTCCATGTTCTCGACACCCTTGACTTATCAGTAAATGCAATACTTTTTCCGTCAGGTGAAAAGGAACCAAATTCAGCGAAAGCCATAGGTAGTTTTTCAGTTGGCCCTCCATATTGTGAGATCAGAAAAAGTTGCCTGAATCTTTGCCTTCCACTTTCTCTTGAAGAGGCAAACAGTAGTCTTTTTCCATCAGGATGCCATTCAATCATGCTATCTGGTCCACCATGGTATGTGATTCTTTCGGGGACCCCACCCGTTGTGGGCATAATATATATATCAGGGTTTCCATTGTAATTTCCGTTAAAGGCAATTTTTGATCCATCAGGTGAAAATTTAGGGTAAGATTCTTCTCCATTTGGTGAACTTAGCTTAAAAGCGGTTCCTCCTTCAATGGGTACAATCCATATATCCCCGGCATAAGAAAATGTAATCTGAGTCTCTGAAACATCAGGATAGCGAAACATTCGGGCATCGATTTGTGCCAGAAGGCTTAAAGTACTAAGGCCTGTGATTAAGGAAAAAAGAAAAAGTTTTAACTTCATGTTATTTATTTTTATGAAAAAAGCATTAATTATTTTGGGAGTTCAATATATAAAAAATCTTTAACCCAATAATTCTAAATAATTTGTACTGAGATTTGACTAGGAATTCTTGTATTATAAGTATTTTCAAAAAATTATTGCCAATTCATTAAAAACAATTACAATGCCTCTTTGTTTTTTTGTTTCTGATTTACATGGGAAAATTGATAGATATGAGAAATTATTTAGCCTGATTGAAAATGAAAGACCAAAAGCGGTTTTTCTTGGTGGAGACTTGCTCCCATCTGGAATTTATGACCTGACTTCCTGGGCGAAAGCTACAGGTGACTTTTTTCAGGAAATTCTAATTTCTGGATTTACAAGACTTCAGGAAATTCTTGGTACTGATTTTCCCAATGTTTTTATAATTCTGGGCAACGATGATGGAAAAGGGAAGGAATATGCCTTTATCGAGTATTCAGATAATGGCTTATGGAACTATATACACAATAAAAAATCAAATTTTAATGGATTTAATGTATATGGATATTCATATATTCCTCCGACACCATTTTTACTCAAAGATTGGGAGAAATATGATGTTTCAAGATATGTTGATCCTGGTTGTGTACCCCCTGAAGAAGGATACCATTCACTTAAGGTAGAAAAAGATGATTTAGTCTATTCAACTATACAAAAAGACCTGGATGAATTGGTTGCTGAGGACGATTTATCAAATGCAATCCTCCTTTTTCATACACCACCCTATAAGACTATGCTGGATCGCGCTGCGTTGGATGGTAAAACATTTGAGCATGTTCCACTTGATGTTCATATTGGCAGTATTGCAGTTAAGAGATTTATCGAAGAAAAAAATCCGAAGTTTACATTACATGGTCATGTTCATGAGTCAGCCAGATTAACCGGAAGCTGGAAGGATAATATTGGCAACACAATTGCATTATCAGCGGCTCATGATGGACCGGAGTTGGCATTGGTTCGCTTTGATCCTGGTGATGAGAACTTATGTTCAAGAACTCTGATTTAGACCCTTCACTTCTTTAATTCTGATCCTGTTGGTAAAGGCCTGGCAGCATCTGTAACAGCCCCGATTTTGATTGCATAACTTGTCCTCTTTTGGATATCTTCATCTGTTACATAATGTAGATCAAGTAAACCTTCAGTTTTATATCCTGTACGGAGAAAATTCATATTGCTCAGACTAAGACTCCAGCCTTCAAACCATGATCTTAGCTCATTCAATTGATTGTTTGTTGCATTAATATGAACAAGTAAATCAATATCACTTGCAGGTCCGGCTGTTCCGTTTTTGGTACTACCAAATATGTAGAATCCTTTAACGCCAAATCGTTCTTTATCAAGATTTGCTGCAATATTCTCTGCTGCTCGCAATCTCCATTTCCAGTGGTAATCAGCATCACGAAGGGTTGATTTTGTTTCTCTTTTCTTCAGCTTTTGTTCACCTGAATCAGTTGGTTTGGTGATTATAGCCATAGCTTTCTCCTCTTCGGCATTCATTAATACCTGCAATATCTCCCCTCCCGTGCTGGTCACAATATCGATTATTTTAATTACCTCTGAAAGATGGGCTAGATCTGGAAAAAGCTCGGTTAAAATATTGTTAGAATTCAAGAAAAAGTCCTCATTAAAAACGGTTCCACTTTCGTCGGGATAAAGTGGTAGATACCGAATGTCAGATTCAACAAGATCCTGGAAAAAGTGTGTGCCAAAAGAAAGATCTGGGGCATAATCTTTTTGTTTCCTTGCGACTTCAATTAGCATGGCCGTATTATTAATTTCCGAGTAGGATACACTAACTCCTAGCTTAATATCTCCTCTACTTCCCCAACGTCCAGGTCCTAACAATATGAATTGTCTCTTAGGAAGAATTGTATTTATTCTTCCAATTGCTTTCCCAACTGATTTCAGTTCATCAAAGTCAGCTAATTCACTATATTTCTGTGGGTCAACATATACAATGTGAGAAATATTATCAACGATTCCATTAGAAATGTATTTATTTGCTGAGAATATTACACGCTCTTCAGGGTAGTTCTGTGGCAATGTAGCTGGAGTACTGGCTTCACGATAACTTTGTGACCGGCATTGGAGCAAATAAAAATCAGTACCATCGTGAGCAAATTCAATGTCGACTGGATAACCGTATTCTTGCTGCAATATTTGAAGGATGGCATGTGTTTTTTTAATAAAATCTTGGTTTTTTATTAGGCCATCAAAGGTTACCACAAAATTACTATTGTCGAAATCCATAGCAAACTTTGCGCTTTGCTGGATATGGTTTTCAGTGAGAACTGAAACGATATTATTTATCCCCTTATACTCTTTTCCAAATTTCTTAAGTAGGTCATGGATACTCACTGTTTCAAATCGACGTGTAACTAGATTTATTGCATCGATCTGCTTAGGGGAATAGCGGACAATTTCTTCCAGGGTGACATTTACCTGTAAATTTGGTTGTCCTGGAGAAATTAAAATGGGGTAGTCATCGCTTAGCCTGTCTACAGCTCGTGTACCCAGTCCGGGTACTATTCTAATTAGTCCATCTTCCTGCTTTATACGGCTTGACCATCTATAATCATTTTGACTGAATGCTACCCCGGCAAAAGCTGGCAAAAAGTAATCTCCTATTTTATTTCCTACAACTTGCTGAATTAATATCCCCATCTCCTCATGATAGTCTAAAAGACCTCTTTCTGACCGGTATTCAATTGGATCAGGTCCAAATGTTGAGGCATATACCTCAGCAATAGCATCTAAAAGTTCTTCCAATCGTTCCTCTTTAGTACCCTGGTTGGCAATAAACAAGCTCTTATATTTGCCGGCAAATACAGTACTTAACCTATCTTCCAACAAACTTGAACTACGAATTATTAAAGGGACCTCGCCAAAGTCATCGAGCGTCTGAGACAATCCTTTTACAATCTCAGGAGGGAAAGATGAATTTTTAAAAACATGAATTACATAGGGGTATTCTTTCCTGACCTGGTCAATATCTTTGTATTTCTGCTCAATTATATCCTCCAGGTTATTATACTTCATGAATTTTAATACACCATCAGAGGTCAGATACCAGGTTTTAGGGATTTTTATATTCTGAATGAGCTCATTATTGGGCGCTGATTTTTTCAGGATAAGATCTGAAACATATAAACCAGAACCCTTGCCTCCAAGTTTACCATGACTTTCAGTTGGGTAGATAATTCTCTGAATCAGGTTGTTAAATTCATCAATTTCAATGAATCTTTTTGCTATATCAATAAAATCTGGCTGATCACTAAGCAGTCGTCGTATTAGGGCAACCCTGAAGTTTTTTTCTCTTGAATTCGATAACTCAAGTCCTTGAGGAGAAAGGTGGTGATACCTTTCTAAAGCACCGCTTATTTCAACAAGGGAGGAGCCGGAGTCTTCTAAAATATTTACTAAAAAACCAGACTGGTCTTGCTTTATCCATTTATGGATGCTATTAAGTATTTCCTGCTCACTCAAAAAGCTACCTGCGACTGCAAATATTTCATCACTAATGGAAATATAATCACTTCCTGCTTGACTTTGATATGGTCGATTCTCATCTTGAGGAATTCCATCTTTTGATAAAAAAGCCGGACCAAATCGCTCAAAAAGATGTTCAGCTTCTTTGATGCCACTCCAACAAAGATAGTTAACCATTTTTTTTGAAATACGAATCAATAACTTGGGATCAGTCTTTCTTAACATTTCAAGAATAACCCACCATTCAGACTTTTGTTCAGGTTTCCTTTTTTCACTTTTGGTAAAAACAGACTTTAAATGCTGGTGTAAGATATAAGATCCTACCTGATCTGAAATTGTGTTTATGAGTTTTCGTTCTTCTTTTAAAAATGGTCCTTCCGCGGCATTCGGTCGTTTTTCAGTATAATAAATCCTGATTGAACCCAGCTGTTCTTCCTGAACAGTAATTTCGGCCTCTAAAACCCACTTGGACTTTTTAAAATCTTCAGAGCGGAAAACTTGGTCTCTAAAAAGTATCTGAACCTGACAAATATCTGGGTACTGCCATCCTGGTGGAATAACTTTTATGATGCATTCCATCATTTCCTGGATGCTCTTGTCAGGACTATTTAGAATTTCCTGTACCTCATACAAACAGTTTAATTCCTTGGCCCTTTCTTTTAGATCATCAATGAGTTTTGTAACTGATCTTTTTGGTTTCATTTGTCAATTTAGGATTTTAAAATTACTCCCATGCTTCTCCGCCCATCTACTTTTATTTTCAGTGGCTTTTCCAGTTTAATGTGCTTAACAAAACGAGTTTCCTCAACAAGTTTTTGTTCGGCAAGCCAGTCCCAGTCAACTTTATAGATACCTGCAAAAGGGATGGAGAAATAACAGACTTCAAATCCGGTAACATTATGGAAGAAATGTGATCCCTGGCTCATTTCAACATGAATGTTTTCTAAAGTAGCCTCAATTATAACTTTTGCACCTGAAACCTGGCCCCATTTTACCGGGACTCCTGCCGAAGGATCTGAGGTTCCCCATCTTCCGTATCCAATAAGCAAATAAGGTTCTTTTTTCTCAATAAGCCTTTTGTTCATTGCTCCAATTTCATCAGCAATTTGTTGTGTCGAACGAGTTTCAAAGGTCTCAGGGTTAAGATAAATAATGTTCTTTATCGAATCAATAATACCATTGCCTAATACTGTTTGTGAAGCAGCTATAACATTCTCATCGCCCATCTCATCATCTGTAACCTCTACTTCTTTTGTGGATACTACCATGGGCCTAACCTGAAGAAATCCAAAGCGATAAGGAGTATCACTTTCTCCTGAAAGAGTAAGGGCAAATTCTATCTCTACGGGGGTGTTCAGAGACTTTTCACAAATTTCAAGAAGCTTTTTTACCAAATTGTTTAGAGGAATAGTATCCAGTAATAAAATTGGAGAGAACGTGAGTATTTTTGGGCCTTGACCACTGGCACCTGGCCAGATTCGATCAGAGCTGAGATCATAGGTAGAAGAAATATGCTTTAGAGTACCATCAGCCTCAGCTTCCTTAAGCGAATCTTGAACCAAAAATTCTGCTTCATTGATAGGGTTGTACTCTGGCGGTTTTCCCATATTTATCGACCAAAATTGGGTCTGGGTTTCATTGAGCATAGCCCTTGGAGACCCAAATGGAGGATTTATGGTAGGGTAGGCGGGCGAAAAAGACCATGAAATCCCACCGTCAACAATTGTTTTACCTAAGCCGAGGGCAAGATTTACAACCGCATCCTCGGGTTTTGCATGTCCAACCGGGTAGAAATTATAAGAACGTGCCACTCCTGATATTTCCGGATAATATCTATCCTCATGGCGCTTCCCAACCACTTCCTGAATGATTACAGCCATTTTTTCTGACTCATTTTCATGCTTTGTAGCATCAATGTAATCTTTCGATGCCTTAAAGAAAGTTGAAGCATAAACATATTTAATGCCCTCCACCAATTTTCGAAAGCGAGAATCTGTATCCAGCTGATTATTTGGAGTCATTTTCGTACCGTAAACTCCAGCAAATGGTTCATAAATAGCGTCTTCAAGCATACTGGAGGAACGTATTGCCAAAGGTGTTTGAATTTTGGATATAAAATTTCGCAAGTCACCCAGAATTTCAAAGGGCAGATCACTTTTCTGAAATGCTAAAGCAATGCGTTCATCAGAGGAACCGGAATATGCGATTTTATTTAAGTTATTTTGCTTCATGAAAGCATCAAAGATATCTGTTCGAATAACCAACATCTTAGGAATGTTAACTCTAAATCCAGGAAATTCCTCAGGGTTAAAATTTTCTTCCAGAATTGAATTGATGTTTGCCAGCCCTCTGGCTTTCCCCCCAAAGGAGCCTGTGCCAATATAGCTTATTTGGTATTCAGAATTAAGAAATGAAGGATCAAATGGAACAGATCCAGGTTCAACCTGTTTTTTCATTTTGAATTAGTTATTAGTTTTTGATGAACATTACACCCAGCCCCTATCACGACAGGCCTGAGCTACTTTATTTACAGAGATTACATAAGCAGCATCTCTCATGTTCAGATTATTTGATTTTGCGAATTCACTTACCAGAGTAAAGGCGGATGTCATTTTAACATCAATTTTACTTAAAACTTCATCTTTTTCCCAATAATAGTTCATATTATTCTGAACTTGTTCAAAATAACTGCAGACTACTCCTCCTGCATTTGCAAGGAAATCGGGGATGATAAGTAAATCAAATTTTTCAAGTATTTTATCTGCCTCAGGTGTAGTAGGTCCATTGGCTCCCTCAGCCAGTATTTTAACTCTTTTGCTTATTTTGTGAGCATTATCATTATTGATTTGATTCTCCAGGGCAGCTGGAACCAGTATATCTACTTCTTGTTCAAACCAGGCCTTTCCAGCTAAGACTTCATATCCCAGGTCTGCTGCTTTTTCTTTTTCAATGCCACCAAATATGTCGGTTATTGAAGATAATTCATCCAGGTTAATTCCGTCTTTTTTTCTAAAAGAGAAACTTTTTTGTTCATCGTTATCCCAGGAAGAAACACATATTACTTTACCACCCATTTTCTGATATAAATCTATGGCATATCTTGCAACATTGCCAAATCCCTGAACACTTGCTATAGTATTTGCTGGACTTATACCAAGTTCCTTTAGTGCCTCCCTTACAGTTATCATTACCCCATAACCAGTGGATTCTTTTCGGCCCTGAGAACCTCCCATGCCCAATGGTTTTCCTGTAATGAATCCAGGAGATTTTTCACCTCGAATAGCTTCAAATTCATCAAGCATCCAAAGCATATGTTGTGCACTAGTCATAACATCAGGAGCAGGTATATCAGTATATGGTCCAACATTTTTTACAACCTGGCGAACCCATCCTCTGCACAATTGTTCTAATTCGAGTTGACTCAGGTGATGTGGGTCGCAAATGACACCCCCTTTTCCTCCTCCCAGTGGAATATCTGCTACTGCAGTCTTCCAGGTCATCCACATGGAAAGGGCCCTGACAGTATCAATTGTTTCAAGTGGATGGAATCGGATGCCCCCTTTTGCAGGCCCCCGGGCATCATTGTGTTGAATTCTAAAACCACGAAATACTTTTCTGCTTCCGTCATCCATGTGTATAGGAATACTAAAATGATATTCTCTCAAAGGAACTCGTAAAAGATCACGAGTAGCCTGATTTAGTTCCAGTAGATCTGCTGCATGATCAAATCTTTCCTGGGCTTCAATAAATGGATTGTATATATTGGTATTCATAGTTGAATAAAATCAAATACTATTATAAAAATAAACCAAAAAAAAGGATCCTGAACTTGAAGTAAAATTATGCATTTAAACTCTCATTAAATATGAAAGTGTTATCAAACATACAATCTATAAAAGCCATTCCCTATATATTGTAATACTTTGATTGTGAGATTAGTATACTTTGCTATAAGTTGTCTTTTAATTGTAGCCTTGAAAAGTCATTTTCTGGTCTTAACCAAATTTTTAATTTTGTTAGAAACTATATCGAATCATACAGTTTTATTTATTGTAGATTTATTCATACACAATATTAAAAATCAAATTAAGTAGCAATGAATGAGGAAGAAATAAGATTGAATCCAAATGAGCTTGTTAAATGTCTTAAGAAACAAGCATCAGAGTTTACCAGGGATGATATTGTAAAGTTTGTTGAAGAGTATGGAATTAAAGTAATAAACTTCAGATACCTAGCTGAGGATGGCAGATTGAAAGTGCTTAACTTTGTTATAACCAGCAAGCAACACTTGATATCCATTTTGTCATCTGGTGAAAGAGTGGATGGCTCAAGCCTTTTTTCATACATTGAGGCTGGAATGAGTGATCTTTATGTCATCCCAAGGTATAGAACAGCCTTTGTAAATCCATTTAATGAAATACCAACCCTGGAAATATTGTGTTCATTTTATAGAGCAAATGGAACCCCATTTTTAGGAGCACCGGAGTATGTGTTGAAAAAAGCGCATGAAGTATTTAAAGCTGAAACCGGGTTTACTTTTAAAGCTCTTACGGAACTTGAGTATTATGTGAATTCGAAATCGGAACCACTATATCCTCTTCAGGATCAAAAAGGGTATCACCAATCAAAACCTTTTGCAAAATTTGAAAACCTGAGACTTGAAGCGCTTGACCTTCTTGCCAGGGCTGGATGTAAAATCAAATACGGACATTCAGAGGTTGGGAGTTTTACAAAAGATGGCGAAGACTTTGAACAGCATGAAATTGAATTCCTGCCAGTCGATGCTGAGGATGCTGCTGATCAGCTTGTTGTAGCCAAGTGGATTCTTCGAATGTTAAGCTATAAGTATGGAGTAGAGGTGAGCTTTGCTCCTAAAATAATTGTAGGTAGCGCAGGTAGTGGGCTACATATTCATTTAATGCTTGAAAAGGATGGAGAGAATGCCATGGTTAGCCAAGGCGAGCTAAGTGAAACGGCATTAAAAGTAATGGCAGGTATTTTAAAAATCTCACCCGCTCTTACAGCTTTTGGGAATACAATACCCACCTCTTACCTTCGGCTTGTACCGCATCAGGAAGCGCCTACAAGCATTTGCTGGGGAGACAGAAATCGATCAGCTTTAATTCGAGTTCCCTTAGGATGGCGCGGTGGAACGCATATGACTGTAGATGCTAATCCCTCAGAAAAGTCAGAACCTGAATTGGGGGAATGCAGGCAAACTGTTGAATTCCGAGCACCAGATGGTTCGGCTGATATTTATAAGTTACTGGCAGGGCTAGTAATTGGTGCAAAAGTTGGACTTCAGGACGAAGGAGCTTTGGGCCAGGCAAAAAAGCTTTATATTGATGGTAATATTTTTGACGTGGAAAATGCTGAAAAAATGAAAAAGCTGGAGCAATTGCCATCTTCCTGTTGGGAGTCTGCGGAATCATTGGATAAACTTAGAAGCTACTTTGAAGAGGCTAATATATTCCCCTCCTCGGTAATTGACCATGTGATTTCAAAACTGAAATCTTATAAGGATAAAAATTTGAGTGAAGAGTTGTATGGTAAGGATGAAGAAATTCAAAAATTGGTTCAAAAATATATTCATGTAATGTAGCATTTACAACCACCTCAGGGTGCCAGTCGTTGCTTTTGCCAAACATTATTTTCCAGCTGATAGAGAATCCTGTCATTCAGTCGATGTGGTCTACCCTGCCAAAATTCAATGGATTCAGGCTTTAATCGAAAACCACCCCAGTTCTTTGGTCGGATTATCTCATCTCCCTTCAACTCCTGCATCTTTTTTTGGAACAAATTTTCCAAAGAATCTCTTGAAGGCAAAGGCTTACTTTGTTCAGAAATAACAGCACTTATTCTACTTTCAAGGGGTCGACTCAGAAAGTAGGCATCAGATTCCTCTTCGCTTGTTTTACTTACTTCCCCAATAATAATAATTTGCCTGTCTAGATCCGGCCAGAAGAAATTCATTGATGCCATTGGGTTTTCCTGTATTTCTATTGCCTTTCTACTTGAATAATTTGTGTAAAAAATAAAGCCACTCTCAGAATAACTCCTTAGCAATACTACCCTGGAAGATGGCTTGCCTTTTAGGCTGGCCGTGGAAAGGGTTATGGCAAATGGTTCAGAAATATCGTTTGAAATAGCCTCATTTAGCCATTCTTCAAATAATACAATGGGCTTTCCTGGAAGGTCGTTCTCATTTAGGCTGTTGTTGGAATATTCCCTCCGGAATATTGAAAGATCCTTGTTTTCCATCTGAAAATTAGTTGGCTTCAGTTCTCTTTTGTGGGAGCAACCCTTTCTTTTTATTTGCCGTAATTATGCTAGCATTTAATTCAAAGCCCAATAAAAGAGATATTGAGTTAAAATACATCCATAAGAGAATTACAATTAAGGTCCCAATGGAACCATATAGTTTATTGTATTGGCCAAAGTTATTTACATAGAAAGAAAATCCTAGAGATGAAATTACAAATAGCAAAGTGGCAACAATTGACCCGGGTGAAAAAAACTTCCATTCCTTTTTTTCCGCTGGGATTTGATAATATAAAATAGAGATTGAAAAAAATACCAGACTTATAAAAACTACCCATTTAGCTATCGAGAGTAAATAAAAAGTAAAATTCATTTGAAGAAGATTCAATTCTACAAATTTATTAAGGGCAACTTTTCCTATCAGAATGATAAGAATTGCAGAAGTTATCATTATAATAATTATAAAAAGAAGTAGAAAAGAAGTTATTCTTTGGGATATCCAGGATCGAATCTTAAAATCGTGAATTGAGACATTAAAAGCATTTATAACTGCATGAATACCATTTGTAGAGAAAATTATGGTGGTTAAAAACATGAAGAACAGTAAACCTCCGCTTCTCTGAGTAATTACTTCAACAAGAGTTGATTCAAGTAATGAAAAGGCATTTGATGGCAATACATTTTCAAATATCGTCATAAGCTCAGTTTGGAAATTGGGGATAGGGATAAATGGTATCAAAGTAAAAAGAAAAATAAATGTAGGGAGGGAGGCAAGGAGAAAATTGAATGCAATTGATGAGGCACGTGTAACCAGGGTTCCTGTTTGAAACCCCCTGATAAAAAACATAACGACATAGAATACGGAGATTCCCTGGAATCCGGGAAGTGAAAAACTTTCTAATACGGTACGAACTTTTCGGGTAAGTTTCTCAATCCCTTTTTTCTCCTTATGCCGTATAGAAGATAACATCAATTGTAATTATTTATTAAGATAAAGGCTTGTGCGATTGGACTTATTAACAGTCTAACCAAGATTATCAAGTATTTAGATTTCAATCGCACAACCGCTTAAGATATTAGATTTATTGCATTAATGATTTTTTTACAATTTCTGAAATTCTTTTCCCGTCAGCTTTTCCAGATAATTCTTTTGAGGCAAGGCCCATAACTTTGCCCATATCAGCCATTGATTTTGCCTCTGAATTGTGAATTATCTTACTGATAACTTCTTGAAGTTCTTCATCGGAAATTTGTTTTGGCAGATAATTGCTAATTATTTCAGCCTCCATAATTTCTTTTTCGTATAAATCCTGCCTTTTTTGTTGATTATATATTGTTGCTGAATCTTTCCTTTGTTTAACTAGTTTCTGAAGGAGGTTGATTTCAAACACTTCATCCATTTCCTTGCTTCCTTTATCTGTTTTTGCTAGAAGAATGGCTGATTTAACTGCACGGAGGGCCTCAAGCTTTTCTTTATCTTTTGCCTTCATGGCCGTTTTGATATCCTCCATTATCTTTTTTTCGAGATCCATAGATTTAATGTTTTTATCTTGGGGTTTAAATTTACTATACAATTACTTTCAAGCTCATATCCAGGCTTTGAATTTGGTGTGTGAGGGCACCTACTGATATAAAATCAACACCACACAGTGCATAATCTCTTATATTTTTTAAAGTAATTCCGCCTGATGATTCTGTTTCGACCTTTCCTCCAATAACTTCAAGGGCCTCAATTGTTTCTTCTATGGAGAAATTGTCCAACATAATTCGATCAAAACCGCCATGATTTAATACTCTTTTTACATCATCGAGAGATCGGGTTTCGATCTCGACAGGCAAATTCAGTTTATTATTTTTTAAATAGAGATGAACCTGATCAATAGCATTCTCAATACCACCTGCCATATCGATATGATTATCTTTAAGCATAATCATATCGAACAAACCAATTCGGTGGTTGGTTCCACCTCCAATCTTTACAGCGGATTTCTCAAAGTACCTAAGTCCAGGAGTTGTTTTGCGTGTATCAAGGATTTTAGTCTTTAACCCATTAAGTTCTTTGACATATATCCCTGTTTGGGTAGCAATACCACTCATTCGTTGCATAAAATTCAGAACCAGTCGTTCCGCTTGCAAAATGGAGCGAGAACTACCTTCAACGGTAAAAACGATATCACCGGGTTCAATATAAATTCCATCCTCCAGGTTTACTTTTATGAGTAGTGTTGGATCTATGATTTTAAATACTTCCACAGCCACTTCAACACCGGCTAAAATCCCCTGATCTTTTACTAAAAGTTTTGCTTTGCCAATTGATGCCTCTGGAATACAGGCTAATGAAGTATGATCTCCATCTCCTGCATCCTCATCAATAGCGATTTGGATAAGTGCCTTTTCAAATTGGTTAATCATTCTCCGTTTCGATGCGAAATTGATGAATGAGAGATTTTCCGTTCGCTGTTTTCAAAAGAAAATAGACTCGATAAGTATTATCTGAAGTAATCAAATTTCCTATACCGTATTTTGATTCAGCTTTACCCCCCTGATGTAATAATGAAAATTTTCTGGGTGGATTTTTTGAGAAGAAATCTTTCAGGATCATCTCAGCCTGAACTTTATTGTAAATTCCTTCCTTATCAATTATAACCATTTCTACATTACTATTCATGTAGCTGCAAAGATCTTTAGCATTTCCTTCCTTTAATGCCAGGTTGATACCACTTGGAATATCTCCCGTATCTTGAGAAAAAGAAGATGAGTATACCAGACATAACAATATTAAAAAAGCAGTTTTTTTCATCCTGAATTTATTTGTAATCAATAAATCGCTTCATTTTACAGGTTCAAAAACCAAACCAATTTGAGTGCAATTTAGTAATTTTAGTTAATATGATTTACGAATTTAACTTATCATGGTTCTGATTTGTACTGCAAATTATTCATTTTACATAATTTTAAGCAGTTCCAAAGCTGATAATATTTATTATTAATGTGTCAGCAATTTCATTAATTTTGGAAAGAATCTCTTAATTTGCGGTCTGATTCAATTTTACAATTGAAGGGTTAAATTATTATTGCTCAATATCATCATCCGAATGAAGTTTGCATTTTTACTTTCTGGAAAAACAAAAAAAGATTACCTGTCAGAAGGAATGAAGGTTTATGAACGTAGGATTAGCCGCTATGTTCCTTTTGGCATTGAAATTGCTCCTGAAGTTAAGAAGAAGGGGAATTTTACCGAGCAGGATGTAAAGAAAAGGGAAGGCGACATTTTATTAAAAAGGATTCCCCCGGGTGTCTTTTTGGTTCTGTTAGATGAAAGAGGAAAGGAATTTAATTCTGTTCAGTTTTCAAACTATATAAATAAGCACCTGGTTGAAACGCGGAAAGACATAATTTTTGCAATTGGTGGTCCGTATGGTTTTTCCGAAGAAATATTGAAAAGGGCAGATATGAAGATTTCACTCTCAAAAATGACTTTCTCTCATCAAATTATACGACTTATTTTTTTAGAACAATTGTACCGGGCATTTACCATACTTAAAGGAGAACCATATCATCATGCTTGATATTGGGATATTATTTTTATATTTTAGAATAATTATTATCAGTACCTGAAAATTTGAAAAGAAGATCATACATACTGCCGGTTTCCTTAATTTGCATACTATTGTTCCTTTCAGGGTTTTTCCTTGAAAAAATGCAAGACCGCTTAATTAATCCGGAAAAGAAAATTCAACATTTTGAAAAGGTTTTATCTGTTAAGGAGGAAAAGATGAATCAGGTTCTTGAGCTTGCCTCGAGTAAACTTAAAAACTTTTCATTGGAATCAGATTGCATAGAATCAGGTAAGATTGAGAGAAAATTGAAGAAGAATGGTTTTGTTTTGTTGCATTTTTATTTTGATACCTTAACAGTATGGTCAGATAAAAGCATACAAATTTCAAATTTGTATTCACAATCAAAATTGAATAAACCTATTGTCTTCCTTGGAAATGCATGGTATAAAACTGTAAACCTGGAAGATGGTGATGGGCATCATCTTACCGGGCTAATTCTATTGAAACATAAATATGTTTATGAGAACAAGTTTTTGCATTCAGGATTCCAGAAGAAGTTTCGAATTCCTGCCTGTGTTGAGCTTTTACCAAACCCGGTAGAAGGGGGCAAAGTGGTATTAGATGATAAGGGAGAATTCCTTTTCTCCTTATTGTTTAATAAGCAGCCAACTTGCTTAAATGCAGACTTTCATTGGCCCGCTTACCTGTATTTTGTTGGAATCTTAATGGCCTTACTCCTTATACGCTTGCTTTTTAAAATCCTGCGTAAGAAGATTAGTCCCAATTTGCTATTGCCGCTATTAGTACTTTTACTAATTGGGATGAATTTCATGATATTTTATCTGAAAATACCAGCCCAGTTATTTAATCTGGAATTATTTTCACCCTATTATTTTGCATTTTCAAGTAGGTTTTCTTCAATCGGGCACTTACTCGTTTCATCCTTGTTTATTTTCTTGATCTCCTATATTTTTTACAAAGATTTTAATTTGAGACAAGTTGTAAAGAATAAGGAGAAATATGGGGATTTATTTAATTCGGTAGCATTAATTTCTGGAGCTCTTTTCTTTGTTATCACTGTATATCTATTTAAAAACCTGATACTCAATTCAAATGTTAGTTTTGAACCCTATAAAATAATAAGAATTAGCTATCTGAGCCTTACAGGGTATTTCGCGATAGTTCTTTTGTTCATATCTCTCGGACTATATCTATTTAAGGTAATTAACGAAATTAAAAAACAAGGTTTGGGTAGACCATTCATTATTCCCTTTGCGGCAGTTCTTGTCTTTTTTATATTTATTCACTTCCTAGTATATTCCCAGCTTGATTTATACAGTATCGGATTTTTCTTTCTTTTGGTTTTAGCCATATATCGACTTGCTCCCGGACTTCCATATGCATCTCTTGTTATATTCTCCATTTTATTTGGACTTTATTCAACCTTTATAGTCATCGATAATTCAGAGAAGAAAGAATTAAATACAAGGAAAGTCCTTGCTCTAAACCTGAGCTCGGATACTGATCCGGTTGCAGAACATTTGTTGGATAAGCCCGGAAGGGAGCTACTTCAGGATGAGGGGCTTAAAACTTTAATGAAAGTAAGTGATTTTACAGATAGGGATGTCCAAAAGATTTACAATTATTTACAATATAAATATTTTGATGGCTTTTGGGAAAAATTCGATTTAAATATCACCCTTTGTAATTCAAATTCAAGCCTGTTAATTGATGGTACAACAGAAGAACACTGTTTTACTTTTTTCGAGAATATGGTCGACGATGAATCCCTTTCTCCGCTTGGAAATGGCTTTTATTTCATGGGTACTCAGAGTGGAAAATCAAGTTTTTTCGGATCATTCTTATTCCCAGATGAGGACGATGAGCCACAAAATGGCCTTTTTATCAGGCTTGATTCGAAATTAATTTATCAGCAACTGGGTTATCCTGAATTATTATTGGACAATTCACTCTATAGGCCAAGCGTGCTTGATGAATATTCTCATGCAAAGTATAAAAATGGAAAGTTAACGGTTCAGGTGGGAGAATTTAAATATAGTCTAAGTGATAAGGTCTTTCAGGACTCAAATGAGGAGTTTTCAGTAACTTATAATGCTGGCTACAACCACCTTGTCTACCGTATGCCTGATGATTCCATGGTGGTTGTTAGCCAGAAGCAAATAACTCTAATAAATCTATTGATATCCTTTTCTTATTTGTTTGTATTTCTTTTCCTTGTTTCAAACCTGATTTATCTGCTGGCATCTTTACCCTATTTTGACTTCAAACAGCCTCCCTTATTGAAATATAAGATACAGCTTTGGATGATTTCATTTCTTTTTGTTTCGTTGATCCTAATTGGTGCGGGGATCATTTATTTTAGCATCAATCAATACAGGGGCAACCAATATTTAAATTTAAGTGAGAAAATTCAATCTGTTTATATTGAATTGGATCATAAATTGGGCCTGGAGCCACAAATCTCGAAGAATTGGTCTTCAGACCAATATGCAAGTCTTGATGAACTATTAATTAAGTTTTCAAATGTATTTTATTCCGACATTAACCTATATGATATTGAAGGGAACCTTTTAGCTACTTCTCGCCCTGAGATTTTCAGTAATGGATTGTCCGGGTACAAGATGGATTACACGGCATATCGTGAACTTGTAATTCGCAAACAGGCAGAATATGTTCACGAAGAGATTATAGGTGATCAGGTTTTTTTATCTGCTTATCTACCCTTCACCAATCAGGATAAACAATTGCTGGCATATCTAAATTTGCCTTACTTTACGAAACAGAATACTATTACCCGAGAAATAACCAATCTGGTTGTTGGTATTGTGAACTTTTCTATGGTCTTGATTTTAATTTCAATAATTCTGGCCGTAATTATTTCAAACCAGATTACCAACCCATTAGGACTGATCCAGAAAAAAATCGGTGAAGTTAAACTGGGCAAAAAGAACGAACCCATTTATTATAAAGGGCAGGATGAGATAGGGAGTTTGATCTCAGAATACAACAGGATGATTGATGAGCTTGCTGAAAGTGCGGGGGCTTTAGCAAAATCAGAACGAGAAAGTGCCTGGCGTGAAATGGCTCGTCAGATTGCTCATGAAATTAAAAATCCATTAACTCCCATGAAGTTGAGCATCCAACATTTGCAGAGATCCTGGAAGGATAAATCCCCTGACTGGGAAGCACAGTTGGAGAAGATTAGTCAGACTGTTGTTGAACAAATTGATCACCTTTCTTCGATTGCCTCGGCCTTTTCAAATTTTGCTGAAATGCCAGGTACAAAAAATTCCAATGTTGATATAATTTTAGTGATCAGGAATACGGTTTCTTTATTCTCAAACAATAAAAGAATTAGTTTCAATCTTGATTTACATAAGCATGAAACTGCTTTAGTATATGCCGATGAGAGTCAACTCATAAGAGTGTTTAACAACCTGGTAAAGAATGCCATTCAATCTATTCCTGAAAATAGTGATGGAATGATACGAATTGACCTTGAAGTTGAAGCGGGTATGGTTGTGGTTTCAATTGAGGATAATGGACAGGGTATTCCAGATGAACTGGAAGATAAATTGTTTGAGCCAAACTTTACAACCAAATCAAGTGGTATGGGCCTTGGCCTTGCCATAGTTAAGAAGATTATTGAGGATGCAAAAGGAAATATTCGGTATGATACCAAGTTGGGGGAAGGAACAACCTTTACTATTGAGCTTCCAGAACAGAAGAGGTAGTTCTAATACCTGATTTAGACTGTTAGATTGCATTTCCTTCATTTTAAGATGCAATTTCAGGCCCCACTTCTTTTAAAATCATTTTATTTTAAAATCAAATGGAACTTCTTTTGTCAAATTACGTATTTATATAATATATTTGTGCTAGCAGTAGAATTGTAAACCCAAAGACCTTGTTAAATAGATTTTTCTATTATACCTTCTTTTGTCTCTTTTTTCTGGGAATTTCACTTCCGGGAAGAACAGATTCTACCTTACCTGGTGGAGTGATTAACAAGTACACAAAAGTATTATCAGTAGATGGTGCAGATAGGGTAACTGTAAGTAATGCGGCTGATTTCTCTATTGGGGATACTGTGCTAATCATCCAGATGAAGGGAATTGAAGTAAATGTACCTGATGATGTAAACTTTGGAAGCAGACAGGATATCCACTCTGCTGGGAAATATGAGTTTATTATCGTATCAAATATAATTGGAAATCAGATTATTTTCTCAGCCAACCTTGATAATACATATGATCCAGGTGGGGCAGTACAATTAATACGAGTTCCAGGGTTCAGCAATAATGTAAGCATCAATGGTCTTTTAACTGCTGATCCATGGAATACAGTTAGCGGAACAGGAGGAGTAGTTGCCATGATTGTGGGGAACACCTTAACTTTAAACGCTGATATTGATGTTAGCAACATGGGGTTTATGGGGGGAGTTCCTGTTAATGATGATGGAACTTGTGATAATGCAGGTTATTTCTATGATATAGCCTCACTTAAAGCTGGGTTTAAAGGAGAGGGTGCAGCCAGTTATAGAGTACCTGGTACACTACCTTTAGGGACAAATTATGCCAAAGGCCGTGGATCTATCTTCCAGGGCGGAGGTGGCGGAAACGCCAAACATTCAGGTGGTGGAGGAGGAGGCAATTATGGTAAGGGTGGAATAGGTGGCTATGAATCTGGCGATTGTGCTCCTTTTGATGGCTTTGCTGGGGAACCCGGACGAAGCATAAAATCATTGTCATTTGAGGCAGAAAAGAGGATTTTCCTTGGTGGTGGTGGTGGCTCCGGAACACAGTCAGGTGGGTTAAGCTCCACTTCTGGTGGTGATGGAGGAGGAATTGTTATAATATTAGCCAATACTCTAGAAGGAAATGGACATTTCATTAAGGCAAATGGGGAGACTGTTGATAAGACTGTAGATCCGAATGATTTTGCAAAAGCAGCTGGTGGAGGTGCAGGTGCAGGTGGAAGTATCCTCCTTGCGGTAGATCATTATTCAACAAATATTAAAATTGAAGCTGTGGGTGGAGTGGGTGGAAATGTAAATGGAGCTGTCTGCTCTGGTGCCGGAGGTGGCGGAGGAGGGGGCTTGTTGTGGTATGCTGGTTCATCACTACCTGCAGTAGTTGATACCTCATTTGTGGAGGGAAGTGGTGGATTTAGTATTAGTGCTTGTACCTTCCTACAACATGGTTTTGATGGTGAGGTAGGAAGATCAGTAGGAAGTTTACAACTTCCTTTAACTGGCTTTCTTTTCAATTCAATTTATTCAACAGCTACAGGACAAAATACCGAAGAAATTTGTGAAGGAGATATTCCTGCTCCAATGATTGGCACTACTCCACAGGGCGGACAGCCACCATATGTTTTCCAGTGGCAAAGCAGAACCGATGTAACTGCCTGGGGGAACATTGCCGGAGCAAACGGGAAAGACTACACTCCCTCTGCACCATTGTTAGTTACAACTTATTACAGAAGAGTAGTGAGAGATAATGGTGTGCCGATTATTACAGATATAAGTAAAGAAGTTACTATACTAGTTCAACCAAGAATTCAGGACAACGACCTTTCAGCTTATAATGAAGATATTTGCTCAGGGGATCAACCTCTTGAAATTATTGCTACTCCTCCCATTCCAACCGGAGGAACAGGCACTTATGCCTATTATTGGGAAACAAGTGAGGATAGTGGTACTACCTGGACCTTGATAGCAGCTGCTACTAATAGTTCCTATCTACCACCCCCCAGAGCACCAGGAAGCATTATCCCTGTGCAGTATCGAAGAATTGTAAGTTCTGGAATTGGCTGCCCCGATACAAGTACAATTGCTAATTTGAGGTACTTGCCAGCATTAACCAATGTTATAATTTCTGACGAGGAAATATGCAGTAGCGGTCAACCCATACTATTAGACTCAGGTGTACCAGTAAGCGGAGGATCTGGCTCTTATACATATGTCTGGTTACAAAGTGACGATAATGCTACCTATACAATTATTCCAGGAGCAACCAGTGAGACATATCAACCACCTGTCCTGGTAAATGGCACAGCCAATGTGCTTATGAAATATTATCAGCGTGAAATTACTTCCAGTACATGCTCCGATGCTTCAGCTCCTGTTATTATTACGATTCTACCACCTATTTCTGGTAATGTAATTGGCAATGATCAAAGTATTTGTATAAACACTGTTCCAAATGCTTTAACTGTTGGTGCCATTTCAGGAGGTGATGGTTCTTATACTTATAAATGGTTCACCAGTACGGATGATGTAAGTTATAATGAATTAGTAGGAGAAACAAATCCTTCCTATATTCCACCCAATCTCAGTCAACCAACTTATTACAAGCGGGAAGTTACATCGAATGCTTGTATCAACCTTTCTTCAAGTCCTGTGTTTATAGATATTCATCCTGTATTTGATGCCAGTATAGCTGATCTATCTGCAGGCCAGGATGTTGTATGTAATGGTAGCCAGGGAAAAGTAACTTTAACACTCACTTCTCCAGCTAACTCGCCTTGGAGTGTTACTCTACAGGACGATCAGGGAAATCCACTCCAGGTAGTAAATGTAAATGCAACGCCATTTGATGCAGATGTGGATGTAAATTATTCTTCTTTCTCTGGGGCCACTGAAAATGCAGCCATTAAATACTCAATTGTCACAGTTACTGATCAGTGGGGTTGCCCGGCACAAAATATTTCAGGCGAAGGCCAGATTATGGCAGTTCGTCCACCAGTAGCATCTGCCGGCGTTGATAAAGATGTATGTGGGATGGATGATAATCTTGGTGCTGCACTTAACTTTGGTTCTGGTATCTGGTCTGGACCTGCAGGAGTTAGCTTTGTTGATGCACTTGATCCAGTAACTGCTATTACAGCAACTGCCCAGGGAACTTATACTTTAACCTGGACAACCAGCAACAGTGTATGTCCTGATGATACGGATGAAACCACAGTAAATTTTTGGGATCCACCCTCTCAGGCTCGAATAATTCCTAATAATGATACCACCCTGGCTGCATTCAAAAGCGAAGTTGACCTTCAAGCTGAATTAATTGTACCACTTGTTGGACAGCTTGAATGGAGTTCTACTGGAAGTGCCATCTTTAACCCGATAGATGGACAATTTACGATTGCCACAAACCTCAATTGGGGTGAGAATAAAATTATCTTAAGTGTTATCAATGGCTCATGTCCGGCTGAAACATATGAAATAAAAGTTACAGTACTCGAGGATTTAAATATTCCAAAAGGGATTTCCCCAAGATCTACCTTTGGGCAAAACGATTATTTTAAGATTGATAACATTGAAAATATTGATAATGAGTTGACTATATTCACCAGGTCAGGGAATGTAGTGTTTAAGACTGAGAACTTCATGCGGGCTGACAACTTCCCGATGGGATGGGATGGAACCGACAGAAGAGGAAATCCATTGCCGGATGATACATATTACTATGTACTGCATGTGAAAGGTGAAAATCCTCAGTCATTTTCTGGTTATGTAGTAATAAAAGGAAATCAATAGGAGTGAAATATTTATTGAACATATCACTTGTATTTTTGTTGCTCTCCGGATCATTTGCTTTCGGACAGCAGGATGATGCCTATTTCAGTCAGTATTGGGTGAATGGTCTGGCGATCAATCCTGCCTATGCTGGAAGTAGGGAGGTATTCAATATTTCTGCTTTGTACCAAAAGAAATGGGCAGGTGTTGAAGGTAGTCCCACAAACTATACTTTTAGTGCCCACACTCCTTTAAAAAATGAGAAAATTGGCCTCGGCTTATTTCTGATAAATCAAAATTATGGTATACAGAAAAATACTCAGGTCAACTTTAATTACGCCTATCGTTTTAAAGTTGGAAATGGAAAGCTTGCCCTGGGTTTAAAAGGGGGAGTTACATTTGTTAATGAAGATCTTGCATCAATTATTGCCGGATTGGATGACCCAACAGACCCTGCCTTTACCAGTTTAAAGGAGAACTATATCCAGCCAAATTTAGGCTTTGGTGCCTATTATTATGATTCAAGAGTATTTGCTGGTTTTTCCATGCCCAATATGGTGAACTCTCGATTAGATACAATATCATATAAGTATAAACCTTCGTTTTTACCAAAACATTATTCATATGCATTAACTGCTGGGGTGTTGGTCGGAAAACCAGGTTCTTTTATTAAATGGAAACCCTCAGTATTATTGCTCTATCGAATGGATTATGAGGCTCTGAGAGTTGATATAAACAATAGTCTGATATTATTCAATGATTTATTATGGGTAGGGGCATCGTATCGTTTTGGTGGCTCATTCCCAAGTTCGGTTTTAGTGGCAAATATTCAGATACAAATTACCAAACAATTAATGCTCGGTTATTCATATGATTATTATCTGGGCGGTCTGAATAATGCATTGAACGGAGTACATGAAATAATTCTACGATATGAATTTGGATTTAAGGTGAATGCATCAAATCCGAGGTATTTTTAATTTGTAATGATCAAGGGGAATACATATAAAGCTTTTCTGGTTGGTGTAATGCTTATTTGCGCTATGTCGGGCTATGCACAGGATGACCTGTATAGTGTTGAGCTAATGCCATTCAGTTCCAGGTATTATGATGATTTTGGCCCATTGATTATGGAAGATGGGGTTTTGTTTTCTTCTAATCGCAAGCTTAATATTTTTGTAGATTATAAGAACTTTGATGATACCAGGCTTTACAATATGCTTTTGGTTGATAAGAAAGATAGTGTAAAATGGAATCCACCCAGGATTTTTTCAAAAGATCTTACTACGGTATTCAATGAAGGCCCGGCATCATATTGTAAATTGACACAGACTCTATTCTTTACCAGAAATTTATCAACCGATAAAAAGAATTTGAGAGGTGAAAATTCATATGGAATTTTCTATAGCATGTTGAGCCAAAGTATACAGGTGAATATCCGGGAATTTCCATTTAATAATAATGATTATAAGGTAGCACACCCAAGTATTAGCGAAGATGGAAATACCCTGTATTTTTCTTCTGATATGCCGGGCGGGTATGGACAATCTGATATATATGTGAGTTATCTAAACCGGGGTATCTGGAGTGAACCTGAAAACCTGGGGCCAAATGTGAACTCATCAAATTCTGAATTGTATCCTTATCTATTTAATGATAATCGTTTATATTTTTCTTCCGATAATAGTTCCTCAATGGGTGGTCTTGATATTTTTTACTCTATGAAAATTGATAATGGATGGACCAGACCAGTGAGAATGGAAAGTCCAATTAATAGCCTATCGGATGACTTTAGCTTTACATCAGACTCCAGTCTTGCTTCAGGATATTTTGCATCTAACAGGGGAGGTGCTAACGATAATATTTATCAATTTGTTAATACCTTACCTTCATTGGTAGGATGCGGAGAACAGCTTGAAAATAATTATTGTTACCTGTTTAGTGACGAGGGAGTTATAGATCTTGATACGGTTCCCAATGTAATTTACCAGTGGGATTTGGGCGATGGAACAAAAATGAATGGTCTTAAGGTTAAGCATTGCTATGAACAGGAAGGGGCCTATTCAGTTAATCTGAGTATTGTGGACACAATGGGTGGTGAAATTTATTTTGTTCAGGCCTCTTATATGCTTGATGCATTTCCTGAAGAGCAAGTATATATACAATCAGCTGATACCTGCTTTGTTGGCGAACCTTTGGTATTTGAGGATAACTCTTACTTGCCTGGTGTAGTTCCGGAAGAGTATTTTTGGGATTTTGATGATGGAAACTTGTCCAATTTGCAGCAACCTGGCAATACTTTTGATACTCCGGGTTCCTATAATGTACGATTGGTTATTAAGGGTTATAATCCAGAAGAGGAATCGCGGCAAGAATTTTGCAGTTATAAAAGAGTTGTTGTAATTGAACGAAAACTAGAATAGGTGTAACAATATTTAAAAAGAAACCTGTGTAGAACAGATTTTGTTTCTTTACGTATACAATTTCATAGCACATTTGACAGATTAAGTAGTAAACAAGAAAAAAATGCGGATTCGATTTGAAAATATTAGTATGAGACCTGTATTATTGGCATTTTTCTTGCTTTTAAGTATTCACTTAGGACTTGTGGCCCAGCCTGTTCCTGCTGAGGATGAAAATATACCTCATCTTGTAACTTTTGGAAATAAGGCTGCAACTTCATGGGGTGATGATGATTTTTGCCAGATATTTTTCTTTCTTATTCCTGAAGATTTTGACGAGCCGGTTTATGTTAGAATTTACGACCCGGACTGTGGGGGTAAAGTTGATGAAATAAATATAAACTTTGATACCAGAACAGAATTCTCGATTTTTGGAGGACGTGGTTGCTGGTCTGATCCGGATGCTCAGGGAACACAGCCAGAAGGAAATTACCGTAGTGGCAACTTGCTGGCTTCAAAAACATTTGGTGATGATCCGAAATATGATGACAAATGGTATTCATTTGGACCATTTAATCCGAAAGATGGAGAGTATTCAGAGAAGGACCTTGGTTATGTATTAAAAATCATTACTCAGGGAATAGATGGTGATGATGGTAACCTGTACCAGTATTATTTAAGTACAGAAGACGATAGGAATGTGAGAGTGGAGGGCGGCAATGCTTTCACATATGAATATACTTTCCGGATGTGGAATGATCTTGTTAATATTTCACACATCTATCCTTATATTGAGAAAGGTACAGTTAAAGTTAAGCAGAAGAATTTTGACTGGGATGATGATGGAAATATTAATACCTACTCTGTAGTAAGGATTTATAATAAGGATGAAAATAAAGTTTCTAAAGAAGACGAGTGGGCTGAAAGTGAGTTTCAAATTCTGGAGGGTGAGGTTGGAAAGTCACTCGATTTTCAATTTGTAAAAAAGAGATATCCTCTGGTTACTAATAATAATGTAGTTATATCCACTCAAAATCAATACGAGGAGAACTTACGGTTCTTTACCAATCCAATAGGTGGTGTTCCAAAATACAAGCCACAGATCAATGTTCAAAAGATTGACGATTAGCCACCTTTAATTTGCAATTCATGTCCTTTCAGAAATCTTTCAGTAGAATAATTTTGCCTCTTGTTGCTTTATTTATTTCATACTTATCTGATGCTCAAGATTTTCATTACAGAAGTTATACGACTTCTACGGAGCCATCTATAAGTAGCCGATTTATAAATACCATCAAACAGGATACAAAAGGCTTTCTTTGGATAGGTACCGGATCTGGACTAAACCGCTTTGATGGGAAAGTTTTCCGAACAGATTTTTTACCTGATTCTTTGGGGGAAGTTAACCTTACTAGCAGCTTTGAAAGCAGTGATGGTGATCTTTGGTTCGGAAGTAACGATGGCCTTATCCTGAGACTTAGCGGATTTGACATTAAGATAATCTCGATTCGAGAATATAGTTCCAATGCAATCACCGGGTTTATTGAAACATCAGATGCCGAAATTATAGTTTCGACCCAAAATAGTGGTTTGTTGAAAATTAATCCCAAAAAAGTGGGTGATATAACTCATTTTCCAATTGATCAGGGCTTGATTTATTGTATAAATAAATCTCCAGATGAGAAACTATTGGTAGGCACAAATGATGGCCTTTTCTTATATTCATTGCCTAAAGGAAATCAGCCAGTTCAATTGATTCGTAAGATTGAAAGTATTCCTTCTGTCACTGTACAAACTATACTATTGGGCCAAAATGATCAAATTTTTCTTGGTACAGCAGATGATGGGCTTTTAATTCTGGAACATAATGCTACCTATGATGAATATGAAATAGTACCATTAACAGAGGAAACTGACCTTGCTGGATTGAATGTTAAGGCAATTGTTGAGGACAGTGATAAGAATGTGTGGTTAAGTACACAAAGATCAGGAGTAATAAAAATATTTAATCCCTTCAAAGAAGAATCCACCTTTCAATACCAGTCATATGAAAAGGAAAATGGCTTATTAAGTGATAATACGAACGCCGTATTTCAGGATATTGAAGGCAATATATGGATTGGTACATATGGTGGAGGACTAACTATGCTTGTGGATGAGGCATTTACATTCTATGAATTCACCGAACCCAATCCCGGTTTGAGCATCAACTCCCTTGTAGCGGATGCTCAAAATTATTATGCCCTGGCTGATAATGGTATTCAGGTTATTGAAAAGGCTACAGGAGTTAAAAGGCAATTGTATAGTTCTATCAACGGACTTCCTGAGGATAAACTAACGTCGATTTATCTTTCTGAAAGTTCAGGTGAATTATGGGTTGGAACATCAGCAAGTGGATTGTATCGTTTATCACTGAAAGATGGAAGAGCAAGATCCTACTTTAAGTCTAACGATGAAAATGAAAACTCAATAAGTTCTATTGCAGGTAAAGAAGGAAATATCTGGATATCAACTAAGAATGGAATATTTCAATTTGACCTTGAAAGCTCAGTTAGAAAGCATTTTACAGTATCAAATGGGGCTCTCCCTCATAATGATATTAGGCAGGTTTATCTTGATAATGGAAATAATTTATGGTTTTCAACCTTAAGTGATGATTTGTATTATTTGACCGATACGGGCGGACAAAAGGCCAATATGTTGACCATGGGTATGGGATTTGAATTCCGTGCACTTACAAAGGGTAAAAATGGAGATATATGGGCAGCAACTTATGGCAATGGCGTTATGCATATTACTGCAGATTCATTGTACTTTATCACTACGGAAACAGGTTTGAAATCTAAATACTGTTATAGCATTTTGCTTGATAATGAAGAAAATGTTTGGGTAGGTCACCGACAGGGTTTCAGTAGGATTCGAATGGAAGGGGAAGATCATTTAATACGAACATACGGACCTGAGGAGGGCATCAAAGGTGAAGCAAACTCTAATGCCGTTTTTCTTGACCAGGATGGAAGAGTATTGCTGGGAACTACAAAGGAAATGGTTGTTTACGACCAAAGAAAAGACAATAAAAAATTATCTCCTCCTCAAGTGAATGTTACGGCAATTACCTTTATTGATGAGGTTGATGAGGGAGAAATTATACCTTTTTCCGAAAAGATAGTAATGCCATATTCCAACTATAAGCTCAGGATAGAGTTTGTTGGAATAAGTTACCATGATCCAGATGCGGTTACATTTAGTTATAAACTTGATAATTATGACAATGAGTGGTCTGAATTGAGCAAACAAACTTTTGCAGAGTTTCCTAAGCTTGACGATGGCGAATACAAATTCTGGTTGAATGCATATAATGCTGATTTTAAGTCAAATGAAGAGCCATTTAGTTTTACAATTATTATTAAAAAACCCGCCTGGAAAACCTGGTGGTTTTTCTCGCTGGTTGTATCGTTCTTTGTGGCCATAGTAGTAGTAATTATTAAGATTCGGGAGAGGAATCACAGACTGCAGGAGGCATATTTAAAAAAGGAATTAGATATTCGTACAAAAGAGGTTGTTGAGCAGAAAGAAGAAATTGAATTAAAAAACCGGGATATAACAGATAGTATTAATTACGCACAGAGAATACAGGCCAGTATCTTACCTCCTCTACAAAAATTAAAGGATAATTTTAGTGGAACCTTTGTTTTTTATCGTCCCAGGGATATTGTGAGTGGAGACTTTTATTGGTGGGACAGGATTGATGATGACCGCTTCCTGGTGGTATGCGCTGACTCTACTGGTCATGGTGTGCCTGGAGCATTTATGTCGATGATTGGCTCTACCTTAATAAAAGACATTGTAAATCGGAACGCTGAGATTTCTCCCTCGTCCTTATTGAACATTCTCAATAAAGAAGTGGTAGAATCACTTAATCAAAGAGCTGATATGGATAGCATCTCAGATGATGATGAGCGCTATGCAACTACGGATGGAATGGACATTGTAGTTTGCGAATTCAATACCAAAACAAATTTCCTCCGGTTTGCCTCTGCCATGCGACCTATTATAATGTATCATAAGGGGGAACAATACTATATAAGAGGCCAAAGAAGTTCTGTTGGTGGTAGTTTCTTAAAAGAAGAAGCCTTTGAAGACCAGGAGTATCAGCTTGTCAAAGGGGATATAGTATATTTATTTTCAGATGGATATCCAGATCAATTTGGTGGTCCAAGTGGCAAGAAATTTAAAATGTTGAGTTTAAAAGAGAAACTTGAAGAGATCCATACAAAATCTATGGATGATCAATACCTTGAAATTCAGGAGACATTTGATTCATGGAAAGGTGATCAGGACCAGGTTGATGATGTGTTGTTTATGGGAATCCAGGTTTAAAGACTATTACTTAGAAATTTCTTCCATGGTAACAATGTTATTAAGAATAGCATATACAGTAAGCCCTGAAACTGTTTTAATCTCAAGTTTTTGAGTAATATTTTTTCTATGCGCAATAACTGTGTGTACACTAATAAATAGCTTTTCACCTATTTCTTTATTTGTATATCCCAGGGCAATATGCCTGACAATATTTTTCTCCCGTTCACTTAATTCTGAGCTTTTTTGATCATTCTTTTTTTTTGGTAGATAAGTCTCAATTATTCGGGTTATTCTTTTCGAAATCTCATTCCTATTGCCTTTCAAGCTCATGCTGTCTGAATAAAACTCAGCCAGGATCTGATTATTTGGTCTTTCGCTTGTAAATATAAATTTGGGATATCTATTTGTGGTAAATCTTAACCTGTATTCAGACATCTCCCGGTCGGAAATCATGCTATCAGAAAGAAATACGAAATCAGCATCTGTTTGATGAAGAAAGGTGATTAAATCTGGTTCATCAGCATTCCTCCAAATTATTTCAAAGTCATCAATTTCTCTCAAAATGAAGTCAAGCCCTTTGAGAATAACAAATGAATTAGACGCTATGATTATTTTTATTTTTCCCATCCTTACCTGTTTCTTCCGGGCTAACTTTTGTTTCTTCTGCTAATTTCTTTCTCCATTAAAATAACTTTAGGGATAAGAACATTATCTTCAATACGGCTATGGTCACTCATATCTTTCTCAAGATTGAATAACTCAGTGAGTACGCTCAGGCACAAGGTCTTGTTTTGTGGAGAAGGAAGGTACTTAATTATGATATTTTTCAAATCAAAAAGCTTCTCTTCAATATCATTGTGTTCAGAACGGTATCTGCTTATAGAATAGTCAGAGGATTCTTCAATGCTCATACTGTTAGGGGTATCCGTGTATTTTTTTTCTATGAGTAGTGAATAGGGAAATACAACTTCATCTTCCCTTGAGATATGTGACATCAACTCATTCTTATATTCTTTAAAGAATGACATTATTAATTGAGCATGATCATTTTCAGGATAGCATTCTACCAGCATCTGTTCAATGAGAGCTTCAATCTCCGGAATTTTTTCTTGAAGGTAGTATTGATGGGTTTTACCCAGGTAATCAATAATAAATTGAATAGAAAAATCTTGAAGATTTTTTCCTGGGAAAAAGTTTGGATCATGAAAGGAGTTGACAATTTCAAGAAAAAAATCAACATTTACTTCGTGATTTTTACAAACCTCATCAACCGTTTTATCACCAAAGCCCAAACCAATTCCAAACCGATTTATTACTGAAACCAACAAATAATTCATATGAACCAAATCGGCCATTTTATTTGAACCTGTTATCATAGAATGATCTTATATTGAACTAAAAGTAATTAATTATAATAAAAAAAATAGAACTGACTCGGATGTAGAATAGAAAAGTGTATTCGAACCTGGTATTAAAAATTTACATCAGGTAGTACCATTAGCGGAGTAGATTCAATATTACTTTCATTAAGTGCTCTATCGGTTATATAAAAATCGTATTGAATGGTGTCATATTCGAATAATAGGTATAAAAATTCCACTTGTATTTCACCCTTTAAACTAGGATCCTGACCTTCTGGTTCCAAATATGGTATTCGGTAATTCAATGGAAACTGCAAATCATCCTCATCTAACTCTGTTAAGATCCCATTCTTCATCACATACATGGTGAAAAATAAGTCTGTATTATCCGGGTCCTCAGGATCAACAGAATCCGCAGGTTGGCGAAGACCAATATCACCATCACCATCTACAAAAGAGAATTTCAATTCGCCTACCAGGCCTTTGTTACCCAGTAAGTCAGTAGTGTCTCGTATGGAAAATGACATATATTCTATCTCTGGAATTACAGAATAATTTTCCGGTTTTCGACAAGAATAGACCAGCAATGAGGCAAGAAATACCCAGACAGTTATTTTTAAAGCCCATTTCATAGGCGCAAATTTACAATTTATGTTTTACAAGCCTCAAAAACCGTACCTACTTTTTTCTAAAGAAAATCTGGATTGGAACTCCGGTAAAATCAAAATTTTCTCTCAAGCGGTTTTCAATATATCGTTTGTATGGTTCTTTTACATGCTCAGGATGATTACAAAACAGAGCAAATGAAGGTGCGTAAGTAGGTAATTGAGTTACATATTTAATTCTAATCTCCTTGCCCCTGTAAGAGGGTGGATGATGGGCTTTTGTGGCTTCAAGCAGAATTTTATTCAATTTGGATGTAGAAATTTTCTGCTTCCGATTAATATTTACTTTCATGGCCACATCAAGAACTTTTTGAAGACGTAATTTTGTTAAAGCCGATGTAAATATAATTGGGACGTCCTGGAAAGGTGCCATTTTTTCTCGAATGAGTTTCTCTATTTTTACAGTCGTATTCGTTTCCTTTTCTACCAGATCCCACTTATTTACAAGAACTACTACCCCTTTGCGGTTTCGATGTACAAGATTAAGGATATTCATGTCCTGCGCTTCAAAACCTTGCACAGCATCAACCAGTAATAAACAAACGTCAGAATTCTCTATAGCCCTTATGGACCTCATAATGGAATAAAATTCAAGGTCTTCCCTTACTTTACCTTTTTTTCTTAATCCAGCTGTATCCACAAGGAAAAAATCGTGATTGTACTTGTTGTATCTTGAATAGATGGTATCTCTGGTAGTTCCGGAAATAGGTGTAACAATATTTCTTTCCTCATCCAACAGTGCATTTACCAGTGAAGATTTACCAACATTAGGCCTACCTACTATAGCAAACCGTGGAATTGCCAGTTCCTCCTCAGGAGGAGCATCACTTAACTCTTCCACTACCTTGTCAAGCAAATCGCCTGTTCCGCTGCCGTTAATAGATGATATAGTATAAATTTCTCCTAATCCAAGGCGATAAAAATCATTGGCATCATATTGCCGGTTATGTGAGTCTACTTTATTAACAACTACGAAAATTTTTTTATCAGATTTTCTAAGGATTTTGGCAAGTGCTTCATCTGGGCTGGTTATACCAGTTTCCACATCAACCAGGAATAGCACTATATCTGATTCCTCCATAGCAATCATAACCTGCTTTTTTATTTCCTCCTCAAATATATCATCGGAATTGCTGATATAACCACCTGTATCTATTACTGAAAACTTTTTACCATTCCATTCCGTGATTCCATAGTGCCGATCCCTTGTTACACCACTGGTTTCATCGACTATAGCCTTACGGCTTTCAGTTAAACGATTAAAAAGAGTTGATTTGCCTACATTCGGTCGACCAACAATTGAAACTATATTTCCCATTACTACAAATCAGTTAATTAAATGATTATTCTTGTTTGCCAAGCTTAGGTTCAACCTTGGATAAGATTTTAGGTGCTTTTAATATATTAAATTGAATTATAGGATTCTTAATTAATATCCCCATTGTTTTAAGAACCTTTCATTATCCTTCCAGTCCTTTTTAACCTTAACAAAAAGTTCCAGGAAAACTTTTTTACCAAAAAACTTTTCCATATCAATTCTGGCTTCGGTACCTACTTTCTTAAGTGAGCTCCCTTTATGTCCAATCAGGATACCTTTTTGAGAATCCCTGGCAACATAAATATTGGTGGCAATGCGTATTATTGTTTCTTCATCTTTAAAACTTTCTACTTCAATTTCAACAGAATATGGGATCTCTTGTTTGTAGAAAAGAATTATTTTCTCTCTAATAATTTCTGAAACGAAAAACCTTTCAGATTTGTCAGTGAATTGATCTTTTGGATAATATGGTGGTCCTTCGGGGAGGAGCTCAAGTAATTTCTCAAAAACCACATCAATATTTACTTTTTTTAAGGCAGATGTGGGGATTACCTCTGCATTTGGTAACAAAGCCATCCACTTTTCAACAACTTCCTTTAAAACTTCCCCTGAGTCCAGATCAATTTTATTAACAATGAGTAAAATAGGAATTTTTACTTTAGCAACTTTTTCAATAAAGCTCTTATTTTTTTCTGGATCATCTTTAAAATCAGTTACGTAAAGCAATATATCGGCATCTGACAAAGCACCCGCAGCTGATTTTAGCATCTTTTCCTGAAGCTTGTACTTTGGATTTAAAATTCCTGGTGTATCAGAATATACAATTTGGTAATCATCCCCATTTACAATTCCCTGTATCCTATGACGGGTTGTCTGCGCTTTTGAGGTGATGATTGACAATTTGTCTCCTACAAGAATGTTCATTAAAGTGGATTTTCCCACATTTGGATTACCAATAATATTTACAAAGCCTGCCTTATGATTCATGAATCGCTAAAATTTTAAAGTGCAAAGATAATAAATATACTGATGCAGAGAGGTATAGGCAAAGAGTAGTTAGATCTTAAAGTTTATGGTAAACTTAAAAGCAAAATTATCAATGGTTTTATCAAGTGAATAGGGGCCATACCTGTAATATACACCCAAACCATATCCGATAAACAACTGATTCAGCATGTTGTTAATTAGAATCCCAGATTCATAATAACCCTTTTCCAGGGTCTTGAATTGAATATTTTTGTGGTATTCTGGATTTGAAAGGCTTCCAATTCCAAAGTTTGTCACAAAAATGATATCGGGTTGGAATCTGCCAATCTTTAGCAATAGCTTACCAAAATCTTGTTTAAAGAATAAGGAAAGAAACCTATCTGATATAAACTCATTCAATCTCATGGTTCCAAAACTATTATCTGTCTCAATTGTAAAAGGTTTATAACTTCCACGTCCGTTGTAAAGTTTTGTATAGGGGACAATGCCATTTACTAATCCACCATCAATCGTAAAGCGAGATTTTCCAATTGACCTGGTATGGAAAACTTTTGAGATCCTAGCTTCCAGCTTGGTATACTTAAAATCTCCATTCAGCCAGTTTACACCTTGAATAATATTTCCATAAACTATCGGGTAATTTGTTCCCAATGAAAGTTTCTCATTAAACGACTGGAGAAACTTTTCTTTATAGGCAAACCTAAGTCTGATGCCAATTTCTGTAAAACTTCCCTGGTTAATGTAAACCTGAGGTTGTCCATCAGAAATCATAAAAAGGTAATCATCGGCATATATTATATATGAATGATTAATAAACAACCTAGGTCTTACATATTGTAGAAATCGGAATCCATAAGAGACTTCTGCCTCCTGTACTTTATCCATTTGCTCATAGAGAAACTTCCTGAAGTAATCTGTATTAAATACCCTGGCTATTTCATAAAACTGATATGATGCAGGTTCCTTTACATCATCCAGATAACTCGCTCGTATATCCATATCAAGCTTTCTTGATACCATCCATTTTATGTTTGCCCCATATTTAAATGCCTTATCTTTAAAGCCATATGCAAAATGTCCCCCCAGGTATATCTTGTTAGATAGTTTTTCATTAGTAATACCACCAATACCAAGCCTGAGACCTTCATAACTGTTATAATCTATTACTGAAGCAATGTCAAGGTTAAAAAAGGATATAGGTATATAGCCATTTATCAGAGTTTTCGACATTTTTAGCATCCTGTCAAAATTCGCTTCTTTACCTATACTGTCCACTACCTGGTAGGTAGCCGTATCTTTTGCAGTGAGTGGCTTATTTCTGTATTGTTCCCAGTATTCTTCAGTTTGTTTGTGTGCATCCTTATCAACATTAATCTCAATGCGGCTAAATTTTTCTAGATGCAGATCCGGGTATAATAGGACATCAGTAATATACGATTTTCCAACCCCTTGAAGATTAATAGATCTATTTTTATTTTCCTGTTTGTTGAAATTTGAAATAATGATATCAGTGTTTAATTGAATCGGAAACCATTGTTGATTATCAACAAATTCATATTTCTGTTGAATCTTTATTTGAAAAATATCTTCAGTTTCTTCGGTTTCTGCAACTACATCCTGAATGGCATATCTGTTAGAATTAATATGCATGAAGCCTTTCAGGCTTTCAAAATTTTTTCCTTTTTTTGCCTGAAACGAAATTACAAATAGGGTATCATTCTGCTCGGTATAAAGCGTGTCTTCAAGAATGAAAAGATATTTTTGTTTGCTTCCTTTACTGATCGGGTTTAAATACTCTTTATTAAGAATAGTGATAAAGTCAGGATAAAATGAAAATGACTGCAACTGGGTTGCAAGCAATGAAAATGAAGGATCCTGAAAACCAGAAACCCTTGATGCCATTATTTCCTCATAGTTTTTATCTGGATAAATAAAATCTCTTGCACTAACTGATTCCATTAAAAAAAGATGTTGAGTATCGGTCAGTTCTTTTATAGCCAGCAAGGAGGAATCTATAGAAGGCTTTTTAAAATCAGGAATTGTATCCTCAGTAATGTTGGGAACATCTGCAGTAATAAAAAGCTTGTTGTAGGAATTGTAAGAAAAAGATCTAATATTTTTAGGATTATTAAAATCACGGAATTTGTACACCAGATCAATAATTCGGTGAGCCGGATTTATCCCTGGCATCACCTTAACTTCATCTATATCATACAATTGCGGATTCATACCTATGGAAAGGCTGGATTTCGCTTGAGTGGAGTCGAAATTCATATTTACAGGGCTGTACCCTACATAAGTGAATCTTAACCTATAAATCTCATTTGAAGAGTGAATAGAAAACTCTCCATTTACATCAGTAGTAGTTCCTTTTCCGGAATCATTATAGGAGATGTTTACGAAAGCTAAGGGTTTCCCTGATACATTATCAATAACTTTGCCTGAAATTGGGATATTCTGTCCGCAAAGTGGACTTGTTAAGAGGCTCAGGATAAGTATGATAAATCCTGTGTATTTATTACTGTATATGTATCTTGAAAATATCAACTCTTATCTCTTAATAAAGTAATATTGACAAAAATAAGCCTTAACAACTTATGATCTAATAAAATTACTTATAAGATCCTTTTTTAAGAACTGATATTTCTTTATTGGTAAGATAGCGCCATTGCCCTCTTGAAAGGCCCTTTTTTGTGAGGCCCGCAAAATAAACACGATCCAGCTTAATAACATTATAACCCAAATGTTCAAAAATCCGTCGTATTACCCGGTTTCGGCCTGAATGTATTTCGATACCAATCTGTTTTTTATCATCCGGATCAACAAAACTAATAGCATCTGCTTTTATTAATCCATCCTCCAGCGTTACTCCCTTGGCTATTTCTTCCAGGTCATTACTGGTGAGAGCTTTATTTAATGATACCTGGTAAATTTTTTTCTTCTGGAATTTAGGATGGGTAAGTATTTTGGTTAGGTCCCCATCATTGGTGAGCAGCAAGACCCCGGTAGTCATTCTGTCAAGTCTGCCAACTGGATAAAACCTTTCTTCTGGTCGGCTTTTTATAATTGAAAATACAGTCTTCCTGCCCTGTGGGTCTTTTGTAGTAGTGATAATATCTTTGGGCTTATTCAACAGAATATAAACCTTTTTTTCTGAAGCTAATTTTTTCCCCTTAAATGTAACAACATCTTTGGCTGATATTTTCGTGCCAAGCTCTGTATTTTTTTGTCCGTTTACCATGATATGACCAGCTAAGATGTATTCATCAGCTTCCCTTCTTGAGCATAAACCAGTATTGGCAATGTATTTATTAAGTCGGGTTTCAGCACTATTAGGTGATGCAGATTTTGTCTCCTTTTCCTTTTGAAACGCTTGGTCCGATTTATTTGTTCTCTTTTTATATTTTGGCTTTTGGTTCTTAGAACCGTAACTTCTTTTCTTTTCCATCTAAAAAAAGGATTTTTTTTGTATTACATTTGGGGGCGCAAATTTAGGCATTCATTTTTTCTAATGATACAAAAATTTACTTGAATTATTAAGATTAATATGAATTAATAAAAATTAACAAATGACCTTAATAAAATCAATTTCTGGAATTCGTGGGACAATTGGTGGGAGTATTGGGAACAATCTTACTCCTATCGATGTAGTGAAATTTGTTTCAGCCTATGGGATATGGCTTAAGGAACGAAGTGGAAAAAACAACAATACAGTTATTGTTGGCCGTGATGCAAGAGTTTCTGGCCCAATGGTAAACCATCTTGTAACCGGAACATTAATGGGAATTGGAATTGATACCCTTGAGCTGGGATTGGCCACCACTCCTACAGTTGAAATAGCTGTGACCAAC
Organism: Bacteroidales bacterium; assembly: GCA_033791445.1. Taxonomy (GTDB): domain Bacteria; phylum Bacteroidota; class Bacteroidia; order Bacteroidales; family VadinHA17; genus JANTGF01. The sequence continues at coordinate 53,621 of JASJGS010000114.1, forward strand.
AAAAATGCAGATGGAGGTATTATTATTACTGCCAGTCACAATCCAGGTGAATGGAATGCATTGAAACTATTAAACGAAAAAGGGGAGTTCCTTTCAGCTGCTGATGGCCAAAAGATTGTTGAATTGGCTGAGGCGGAGGACTTAAACTACCCTGGTGTTAGTGAGCTCGGAAGTTCAAAGCATCCGGGGCCATACCACCAGAAACACATTGATGAAATTCTAAATCTCGATATGGTTAATGTTGAGAGTATTCGTGCAGCCAATTTCATCGTTGCTGTGGACTGTGTGAACTCGGTTGGCGGTGTAATAATTCCTGATTTACTCAAAGCACTGGGAGTTTCGAAAGTGGTTGAGCTATATTGTGATCCATCTGGTGAATTCCCACATAATCCAGAACCTTTGCCTGCAAACCTGACTGATCTGTCTGAAGAGGTAAAAAAATCAGGAGCTGATTTGGGATTTGTTGTTGATCCCGATGTAGATCGTCTGGCTATTGTTAGTGAAGATGGAACTTTCTTTGGAGAAGAGTATACTTTGGTTGCTGTTGCCGATTTCATTTTGAAAAGGTCTCCTGGAAATACAGTCTCAAACTTATCATCAACAAGGGCACTTAAGGATGTTACTGAGCAATATGGAGGTAGTTATTTTGCATCTGCTGTTGGAGAGGTGAATGTTGTGGAAGAAATGAAAAAACAAGATGCTGTCATTGGAGGAGAGGGCAATGGAGGCGTGATTTTCCCAGGGCTTCATTATGGAAGAGATGCATTGGTTGGAATTGCCTTTTTCTTAACACATTTGGCAGATTCAGGGAAAAAATGTTCTGAATTAAGGGCTCAGTATCCTGATTATTCTATTGTTAAATCAAAGTTGGGACTGGATCCTAATTTGGATTTTGAAAAGCTTGTGCATGAGATAAAAGAAAAATATATAAAATATCCTAATACTACCATTGATGGTATTAGGGTAGATATTGATAAAGAGTGGGTTCATGTAAGAAAATCTAATACAGAACCCATTGTACGCATTATTGCTGAAAGTAGTTCTTTGGAACGTTCCGAGGAACTGATTGCGGAAATAGCTGAGCTTATTAAAAAATTGAACAAATAATACATAAATTAGTTATACGAATAGGGAATATTTTTGCAATTTGAATGGTCTAATAACCATGAGATGTTAAATTCTGTTAAAAACCCCTATTAGAGATAAAAAAGAAATACTTTTGGCTAAGATAATTATGTGTTAATTTTGCCGACTGTTTGGTATAAAAATATTTTGAAAGAAAAACTATAAAAATGAAAAAAACAATTATTATAACCTTGTCTGTAGTTGCTTTAGCAATCATTGGCCTGGTAGTCTTTGGTAAGCTAACAGCCACTGAAGACCTAACTCAACTAGAGGTGGAAGCTGGTAGTGGGAAGTTTGAGGTACTTGTATCAGTTACCGGTGAACTCCAGGCTGAGAGCTCACAGGAAATAACTGGCCCAACCGAACTACGAACCAGCCGTGGTCATAGATTCTCTCAAATTAAAATACAGGATCTTATACCTGAAGGGACAGTTGTCGATTCTGGCGATTATGTCGCCCTGCTTGACCGGTCAGATGTTACGAACAGAGTGAAAGACCTGGAAGATGAACTGGAAAAAAAGGAAACAGCCTTAATGACCACTCGATTGGATACAACCATGCAACTCCGTAATTTGCGAGATGAACTGGTAAATTTAAATTACAATATGGAGGAGGCAGAAATTACTTTAGATCAATCCAGGTATGAATCACCGGCAGTAATCAGGCAGGCACAGATCAGTCTGGATAAATCTGAAAGAGCATATGAGCAAGCCAAAAAGAATTATAAACTCAGAATTCGTCAGGCACAAGCAGATATGCGAAATGCTGAAATCAATCTTTCAAAAGATAGAAGAAGCTATGAAGACATGACTAAAATTATTAGTAAGTTCCAAATTCATGCACCCTCTGGAGGTATGGTTATTTACAAGAAAGAGTGGGGTGGACAAAAACGTAAGGTAGGGTCAATGATAAGTCCCTGGGACCTAACTGTGGCTACCCTGCCTGATTTATCTTCTATGATTTCGAAAACCTATGTAAATGAAATTGATGTAAGTAAGTTAGAACCTGGCCAGAAAGTACGAATAGGCGTTGATGCGTTTCCTGAGAAAAAGTATGAGGGTCGTGTTTTTGAAGTAGCAAATATTGGAGAGCAACTCCCAAATACGGATGCTAAAGTTTTTGAGGTGTCGATAAAAATTGAAGGAAATGATCCTATTCTACGTCCTGCTATGACTACCAGCAATCAAATAATTACTTCCACCTTTGAAGATGTGGTATTTATCCCACTTGAAACTATCCACGTTGAGGATAGTATTCCCATAGTGTATTTAAAGAATGGATCGAAACAAGTCGTTATTCTGGGTGAATCTAATGAAAATGAGGTGATTGTTGAGCAGGGTTTAAATCCTGGTGAAAAAGTACTTCTTTCTTTACCCGATGAGCTTGAAAAGTATAAACTTATTGGTGAAGATCTTATACCAATTATTAAAGAACGCGAAAAACAGAAAAAACTGGAGGAGGAGAGAATGAAGAACGAAGCTTTAAAAGCAAGTCTTGAAAAGGGGAATATGCAATTTCGTGGAAAACCTGGAGAGAATTTTAAGATGAAAGCGGGTAATGGGAAACCACCTGAAGGTGTAAAAGTACAGGTAACAAAGGAAGTAACAAAGTAGTTTACTAAGGACCATGAAAAGATACTTCCATGATATTGTAATTGCTTTTGATAGTATTCTTGACAATAAGCTAAAATCAATTTTAACTGCATTGGGGATAATTTTTGGTGTAGCTGCGGTAATTAGCATGTTGGCTATTGGTAAAGGAGCTCAGGAGGAAATACTGGAGCAAATAAAAATGGTTGGGGTGAATAACATTGTTATATCTCCTATTGTTGAAGATAATGCTGGAGGAGAAAGTGGTGAGGAGAGCGAAGAAGGAAATAGGCAACAATCTAAGTTCTCTCGTGGATTGACAGTATTGGATGCTGAATCAATAAAAAGAATCATTCCCACAGTCAATAGAATTAGTCCGGAAGTTTCTTTGAACTCCTTTGTCATGCAGAGTGGTAAGCGGTCTCCTGCAAAAATTATTGGTGTAACCGAGGATTATTTCGGTATGTATAACCTGGAACTTGAATCTGGAACTTTCTTTAACGATTATCAGGAAGACCATGGCATTCAAGTGTGTATTATTGGATCCAATATAAAATCAAAGTTCTTTAGCCAGGTTGATCCATTAGGTCAATATATTAAATTTGGCAGTATCTGGCTAAAAGTGATTGGTGTCTTAAAAAAGGGAAATTTTTCGTTAACAGCTTTTGAAAATACCGGCGTGAATGTATACAATGATAATATTTACATTCCGGTAAAGACCTTGCTTATGCGATTTCAAAACAGGGCATTGGTTAATACCAGGAATTCTGGGGAAACATCTGTTATAATGGGAAGGGGCTATATGTCTGTAAGAAGTTCTTCACCTTCTGAAAATACAGCTTCCAACTATCATCAGCTAGATAAAATTACAATACAGGTTAATGAAACGGAAGAATTAACGCCTACTACAGAAGTGCTGAGTAGAATGATATTGCGCCGGCATTCTGATGTAAAGGATTTTGAACTAACAGTCCCGGAACTATTATTGAAACAACAGCAGCGCACAAAAGATATTTTTAATATCGTTCTGGGTGCAATTGCCAGTATTTCCCTTATTGTTGGTGGGATTGGCATTATGAACATAATGTTTGCTTCGGTAATGGAACGCATTAAAGAAATTGGAACGCGTATGGCTATTGGAGCAAAAAAGAAAGATATTGTTGTTCAGTTTTTATCAGAAGCGATTTTAATTAGTGTTTCTGGAGGGTTCATAGGAGTCTTTTTTGGCATAGTTATATCAAAACTGATTACCCAGCTGGCTGATATTTCTACTATTGTTTCGCCCTTTTCGGTGGTAGTTGCTTTTGGAGTATCGGCGGCCGTAGGTGTTATTTTTGGTTATTCACCCGCAAAACGTGCTGCAGAGAGAGATCCAATAGAATCTCTGCGTTACGAATAAATTATAGTATAATAATGAGAAAACAAACATTTTTACTTGTCTTATTTACCGCTTTTTTAATAAGTGCCTCAATTAATAATTTCTCTCAGGAAAATGAAAAGCTTACGCTGGAGGATGTTATTAAAATAGCTGAGGACCAGTCACCCCAGGCTATTATGGCTAAAAACAGATTTCTGGGAAAGTATTGGGAGTACAGAACTTTCAAGGCAAAATATCGGCCGGCTTTAACTATGGACGCAACCCTGGCTGATTTCAACAGGTCACTTGAAAAGGAATATAACTTTGATACAGGGGAAGAATATTATGTGCAAAAATATTCAAATAATTCTTCTGTGGGATTGGGAATAACTCAAAATATTGGTATTACCGGTGGTACTGTTTTTGCAAACTCAAATTTTCGCAGATATGACAATTTTGGTGATAATAGCACCACTCAATATATTACTGTACCTGCTTCAATTGGAATTAGTCAGCCCATTCTGGCATTTAATCCATTGAAATGGGAAAAAAAGATTGAGCCCATAAAATATGAAGAGGCACAGAAAACATACCTGGATGAAATTGAACAGGTTCATTCAAGAGCAGTAAACTCTTTTTTCAACCTGGCACTTGCTCAACTGAATATGGCAATTGCTGAGTTCAACTATTCAAATTCAGACACATTATATTTAATTGCCCAGGGTAGGTATAATATTGGAACTATTGCTGAAGATGAGCTTTTACAAATGCAGTTAAGATTTTTAAATGCAGGAGCGGATTTAAATCAGAGGCAGATTGACCTTCAGGTACAGGAATTTCAATTGCGTTCCTTCCTTGGATTTAATGATAATATCAACCTGGAATTAATTGTACCCAATGAAACGCCAAAGTTGACAGTTAATTATGATACCGCTTTAACGCTGGCATATGAAAATAATCCAGAGATTCAACAGTTTGAAAGACAGTTGATTGAAGCCAGCAGGGATGTGGCTATGGCGAAGGGGGAAAAAGGACTGACTGCAAATATTTTTGGCTCTTTTGGTTATACCGGAACGGATGTTACACCTGGTGCCGCCTACCAGGATTTATTGGATGAACAAAGACTGAGAGTAGGATTGACTTTGCCTATTGTGGATTGGGGCTTGGGAAAGGGTAGATTAAAAATGGCCCAGTCAAATGAGGAGGTAATTAAAACCAATGTTCGCCAGGCCCAGATTGATTTTGATCAAAATGTTTTTCTTACTGTAGCTCAATTTAATTTACAACATGATCAGCTGGCAATTGCAGCAAAAACCGATACTATCGCTCAAAAGAGATACGAAGTCACCAAACAAAGATTTCTTATTGGAAAGATTGATGTTCTTGACCTGAATGTTGCCGATTCAGATAAAGATATTGCTCAAAGGAATTATTTGACCATATTAAGAAACTTTTGGTCTGATTTCTATTCTGTGAGAAGACTAACCCTGTATGATTTCATAAAAAATCGGGAGTTGATTGCTGATTTCGATGACCTGGTAAGATAATTGGTTCAGGTTGTTTAGCTCTTTAGGTTTTTTATAATGTGTTTTACGACATATTGAATCAAAACAATTTTCCTTAACTTAGTAAATTGAAAAGCTAATTTTATAAATTCCTGTTTCATTGATACTGAAACAAGAATTGTTATGTTTTTTTCTAAATTTTAACAATCAGTAGTTTCTACAGGTATAAAATATACAAGTAAATTTAATCTAATAATTAATTTTAAGTCTAAGCTTATGAAAATATCCGTTATTGGTGCAGGAAATGTTGGAGCAACATGTGCAGACGTAATTGCTCACAAAGAGCTTTGTAAAGAAGTAGTTCTTCTTGATATAAAAGAAGGTTTGGCTGAAGGGAAAGCACTGGATCTCTGGCAGTCTTCTTCAGTTGAAAATTATGATACAATTTTGACGGGCGTTACAAATGAATATGCAGCAACAGCAGGTTCGGAGATAGTTATTATTACTTCTGGTTTACCAAGGAAGCCTGGCATGTCACGTGACGATTTAATTTCTACAAATGCAAAAATTGTAAAAGAAGTTACTGAAAAGGTTGTTAAGCATTCACCTGATGCAATTTTGATTATTGTTTCCAATCCACTGGATGTCATGACCTACACAGCTCAAAAGGCATCAGGAAAGGATAGAACCAAGGTAATTGGAATGGCAGGAATACTTGATACTGCCAGATTTAAGGCTTTTATTGCAACAGCCTTAGATTGTTCTCCAAAGGATATTCAGACTTTGATTCTTGGAGGACATGGGGATACAATGGTTCCATTACCCAGATATACAACTATCAGTGGAATTCCTGTAACACAAATCATTGAAAAGGACATATTGGAAGCAATAGTTGACAGAACCCGAAAAGGGGGTGGTGAACTGGTTAAGCTAATGGGAACTTCTGCATGGTATGCCCCTGGTGCCGCTGCAGCACAAATGGCAGAGGCCATTATTCGGGATCAAAACCGTATATTCCCTTGCTGCATTGAACTTAAAGGTGAATTTGGCGTTAATGACACTTATCTTGGCGTACCAGTTAAACTTGGAAAAGGAGGTGTTAAGGAAATAATTGAGATTGATCTGGACGCTGATGAGCAAAAACTTGTTAATGAATCTACCCTGGCTGTAAAGGGTGTTATGGATGTTCTTGATGGAATGAATTTCTTTTAGAAATCCTTCTAAATCATCCTTCTAGAGATTGGAATTAAAGATGCTCCAGGGATGGAGCATTTTTTATAGAGTTTTTAATGATTCCTGAATGATATTCGCGCAACTCGGGAATTTTGTAATTTTTTTTAATATCTTTGCGCGACATTTAAAAGACCTATTTTTTACTGTATATATTGCAAGAATTTAACTAATTAGAGAAATGCGAAACAAAGGAGCAATTTTATTTTTGACCATTACTGTAGCAGTTGTTATATCATATCATTTGTCATTTACGGTTGTAACTTCTCGAGTAAAGAAAGCCGCAGCTGAATATGCTCAGGGAGACCTTATAAAAGAGTCAAATTACGTCGATTCAATAGCCAGCTTACAAAAGGATGAATGGAGTTTCTTAGGTAATACTTATAAGGAATGTCAGGAGAAGGAATTAAATCTTGGCCTTGATTTAAAAGGGGGGATGAATGTTATTTTAGAGATTTCAGTTGTTGACATAATTCAATCATTATCAAATTATAGTACTGATACAACTTTTGTTCAGGCCGTGAGATTGGCGCAGGAAAAGCAAAAGGATAGCCAGGAGGACTTTGTTACACTTTTCGGAAATTCATTTGAGGAAATTGATCCAAATGCACGTTTGGCAGCCATATTTAACACCATTGAGCTGAAAAGTCAGGTGGACTTTAATTCATCAAATCAAGATGTTTTGAAGGTCATCAGGAATGAGACGGAGAGTGCTGTTAACAATTCATTTAATATACTTGAAAGCAGAATCAATAGATTCGGTGTTGCTCAACCAAGTATTCAACTCCTGGGATCCCAGGGCCGCATTATGGTTGAATTACCAGGAGTGAAGGATACTGAAAGAGTACGTAAGTTGCTCCAGGGAACTGCAAATCTTGAATTCTGGGAAACCTATGAAAATGGTGAGGTTGCACAGTATTTAATAGAGGCTAATGCCAGGTTAAAGGTTGTACTTGGCCTTGATATTGCAACGGATGATACTGTGGGCATTGAGTCCCCAAATTTGACTGAAGGTGAACAGCAGGTAGCTGCAGATGATACCTCAAAATCATTGTTGGATTTAATGGAGTCAGATACTGTACAGGCAACTGATGATTCACAGTCACTTGATCAATTCAAAAATGAGAACCCTCTTTTTGCTGTTCTTTATCCCAATACTTCCCGCGATGGTCAGTTTGCTCCAGGTTCAGTGGTGGGATATAGCCATTACAGAGATACAGCTAAAGTGAACGCTTATTTTAAAATGGAACAAATAGCAGCCATTTTCCCAAGAGATCTAAAATTTGTATGGCATTGGAAACCTTATAAGTATGATGATACTCAAAGTTTGTTTGAATTTCACGCAGTTAAAATTACAACTCGTGATGGAAGAGCTCCTTTAGCAGGAGATGTAATAACAGGAGCCAGAGACGAGTATAACCAAACTTCTGGTGATGCTCAGGTTTCAATGAACATGAATACGGAAGGCTCAAAGGTTTGGGCCAGGATGACACGTGAAAATATCGGAAAATGTATCGCTATTGTATTAGATGATTATGTTAGATCAGCTCCAAGAGTAAGTGTAGAAATTAAGGGTGGAAGTTCAGAGATAACCGGAGACTTTACAATTGATGAGGCAAAAGATTTAGCCAATATTCTCAAATCAGGTAAGCTGCCTGCCCCAGCAAGAATTGAACAGGAAACTATAGTTGGTCCAAGCCTTGGACAAGAAGCGATTGATTCAGGTTTGAATTCATTTATGATTGCCTTTGTTATTGTATTACTTTATATGGTATTCTATTACAGTTATAGGGCTGGTTCGGTCGCAGATATTGCCCTTATTATAAATATGTTCTTCTTAATGGGTGTGTTGGCCTCACTGGGTGCCGTATTAACTCTACCAGGAATTGCCGGTATAGTTCTTACCATAGGTATGTCGGTGGATGCGAATGTGCTTATATATGAACGAATAAAAGAGGAATTAAGGGCTGGGAAGGGAATAAAGCTGGCTATAAAGGAAGGGTATAAAAATGCATATTCCGCCATTATTGATGCAAACGTAACCACTTTATTAACAGCTGGTATCTTATTCTTTTTCGGAACAGGTCCAATTAAAGGTTTTGCAACAACCCTTGGAATCGGTATTATAACCTCATTATTCTCAGCCATCTTTATAACAAGGCTTATTTTTGAAAAGATGCTTGATAAGAATATGAAGCTTACTTTTGCAACCAAATTAACCGAAAATGCTTTTAGTAATATGAGCATTAAGTTTATCTCAAAAAGAAAGGTATTTTATGTTGTATCAGGTGCTCTTGTAATAATTTCAATTATTTCTTTATTAACTCGTGGTTTAAATCCGAGTGTTGACTTTACCGGGGGACGGACTTATATTGTACGTTTTGAGGAAGCACCTTCCACAGTTGATGTTCAAAATAATCTAAAATTGGTTTTTGGAGAAGCACCGGAAGTGAAAATATTTGGTAACGACAGGCAGTTAAAAATTACCACTCAGTTTATGATTGATGATTCAGAGGCCGATGATACCGTTGAAGAAAATTTGTATGAAGGCCTTTTACCTATTATTGGTGATGATGTAAGTAAGGAAGAATTTCTATCAGACTATCGTCAGAGTTCTCAGATGGTTGGACCAACCATTGCAGATGACATAAAAGTCCGTGCTGTATGGGTAATCTTACTCTCTTTGATAGTAATGTTTGTATATATTGTTATTCGTTTCCGTAACTGGCAATTTGGAATGGGAGCAGTAGCCGCACTGGTTCATGATAGTCTTATTGTTCTGGGTGTATTTTCGCTCTTTTATGGAATATTACCTTTCTCACTGGAAATTGATCAGGCTTTTATTGCGGCGATACTTACTGTTATGGGTTACTCGGTGAATGATACGGTGGTTGTTTATGACAGGATTCGGGAATATGTTGGATTATACCGTAAACGTGAAAGGTCAGAAATTATGGACATTGCGTTGAATAGCACGCTTAGTCGTACTTTGAGTACTTCATTAAGTACTTTCCTTGTACTGCTGACGATTTTTATTTTTGGCGGGGAAGTAATTAGAGGATTTACTTTTGCTCTTATGGTAGGTGTTGTTGTTGGAACATATTCATCCTTGTTCGTCGCTACTCCAATGGTATACGATACAGTTAAAAAGGCTGAAACAACACGTGTACTAAAAGCAAAAAAAAGAAGTTAAATTTTTAGAAGATAACCAAAACCCTGCTAATTGTATAAGGCAGGGTTTTTTTATTCCTTCTAACTTTTGTAAATTCGCATCAGATATCATTCATTGTTTTTGTTGATAGTTACTACTGAAGTTTCGAAGAATGAATATTTTATTATTTATTAGCGGCGGAGAAATTTTTATTATTTTAATTGTTGTTTTGTTGCTGTTTGGCGCCAATAAAATTCCGGAAATAGCTCGTGGCCTGGGTAAAGGCATGAAGGAATTTAAAAAAGCCACTGACGATATAAAACGAGAGATTAACGATAGCTCTGGCGACATCGTTGACGATATCAACGATATGAAAGATACCTTTAAAGACATTAAGTAGGTCACTTTCAAATATCTCCAATTCTTTTTTGTATATTAAGGATTTAATTAAGAAAATTTAAATTGGGTATTCCTTACTATTTGCAGATTATTATAGGCTTTGTTGCTTTGCTTGGCAGCGGGCATTTTTTAGTAAAGGGAGGAGTATGTCTGGCCAAACGGTTCAAAATTTCCACTCTAGTTGTAGGCTTAACAATTGTATCACTGGGGACTTCAGCACCTGAATTGTTTGTTAGTTTGAGTGCTGCATTGAAAGGGCATCCTGACATCGCGTTAGGCAATGTAATTGGATCAAATATATCTAATATTGGTCTTGTCCTGGGTTTATCGTCACTCATTTTACCAATTGCAGTTCGCTCCAGCTCCGTAAAGTTTGATTGGCCTGTAATGATGTTTTCTGGGGTCCTTCTATTTTTATTTGGTTTAGATGGCAAATTAAGTCGTCTTGAGGGGTTTATTTTTACCTCTCTCCTTGCAGCATTTATTGTTTTTCTAATAGTACGGTCCAGGAAGGCCAACATGAAATCTCGAACTGTGCGTGAGATTTATAAATTCTCTCTGCCAGGAGCTATTGCTATTGTGTTGGCATCATCGGTAGGTTTGATGCTCGGAGCTAGCTTATTGGTTGAAGGGGCCACTGAATTGGCAAAAAGTTTTAATGTGAGTGAACGAGCTATCTCCATTTCAATGATCGCTATTGGAACCAGCCTTCCCGAATTGGCAACTTCAGTAGTAGCTGCACTGCGCAAAGAAACCGATATTTCAATTGGAAATATAATTGGATCAAATATCTATAATACATTTGGAATTCTTGGAATAACGAGCCTTGTTGAACCTATAAAAATTAACTTAGATCTTCTGGGCTATGATATGTTGTGGATGTTGGGGTTTTTCTTGCTTCTATTTATTTTTATTCTGCCATTCAAAGGTGGTACAATTTATAGATATAAGGGATTTATATTTCTCGTTTTATATATAATATTTATTTACTTTGTATTTGTACAATAGAACAATAAGCAATTGATTATTTCAGAGAATATAAAAAAGTCATTTGGTAATTTACATGTGCTGAAAGGCATTGATGTAAAAATTGAAGAAGGAGAAATTGTATGTATCATTGGTTCTAGCGGTGCTGGAAAAACTACCTTCTTACAGATTCTTGGAACATTGGATAGGCCTGATTCTGGTGAGGTATTATATAATAATGTTAATGCCTTTAGCTTGAAGGAAAAACAGTTGTCGAAGTTTAGAAATAAGAATATAGGTTTTGTTTTTCAATTTCATCATCTTTTGCCCGAGTTTACTGCCCTTGAAAATGTTTGTATCCCTGCATTTATTGCCAGAACCTCAAGGTCAGTAGCCGAAAAGAAGGCAACTGAACTTTTACAGTATTTTAATCTTGGTGAAAGGCTGGATCACAAACCTTCTGAACTTTCTGGTGGGGAGCAACAACGAGTTGCTGTGGCAAGAGCCCTTATTAATGATCCAAAAGTTATCCTGGCTGATGAGCCATCTGGTAACCTTGATAGTAAGAACAAAAAAGAACTACATCAATTATTACAATCTTTACGTGATGAGTTCAATCAAACCATTGTAATTGTATCTCATGATAAGCAGGTTGAAAAAATTTCAGACAGGGTGCTTACTATGAAAGATGGAATTATAATTCGATAATTGGGACAATGCCTTCTGTCCAGGATCATTCGGAGATTAAAGCATTTCTTGAAGAGAAATACTCACTTTATAATCAACCAAAATTTATTAATTCAGATCCAATTCAGGTTCCCCATTTGTTTTCTACGAAGGAAGACATAGAAATCTCTGCAATTCTCACAGCATCTATTGCTTGGGGGAGGAGAACATTGATTATAAAAAAGGCACAGGAAATGATGTCCCTTATGGAAAATAGCCCATATGATTTCCTGATGAATGCCAATCTAAAGGATATTACGAGGTTTGAAAAATTCCAATACCGAACTTTTAAAGGAGAGGATGCAGTATATTTTATTAGGGCCTTGCAAAACATTTATTTAAATCATGGAGGTCTACAACGATTATTTGAATCTGGTTTCTCCTTGAGAGGGAATATCTATGATTCTTTTCTAAAGTTTAGAGAAGTATTTTTTAGTCTAAATCCACCTTTAAGAACATTAAAACACATTGCAGATGTAACCAAGGGTACTTCGGCTAAAAGATTGAATATGTTTCTTCGCTGGATGGTTCGTGAGGACAATAGGGGAGTAGATTTTGGTATTTGGAAGAATATTCCTCCATCTGCCCTCTTAATGCCACTGGATGTGCATACTGGTAATGTTTCACGAAAATTGGAATTGTTGAATCGAAAGCAAAATGATTGGAAAGCCGTTTTAGAATTAACAGAGAATCTAAGAAAGTACGATTCTTCAGATCCTGTAAAGTATGATTTTGCCTTATTTGGCTTAGGTGTTTTTGAGAATTTTTAGAATGTTCTATTTTGGGAAACAATTGGTTTAATTTTAAGCAGTTTGGAATCCGGCAAGAGTATTCTGGTATGAAAGTCGGAACCGATAGTATTGTATTGGGTGCGTGGGTAAACACCCAAAATGTTCGCAAAATTCTTGATATAGGCTCGGGAACAGGAATTCTTGCTCTCATGATGGGCCAACGTTCTAAAGCTATTATCGATGCAGTAGAAATCAATAAAAATGCATGCCTTGAAGCCTCCAACAATATTAAATCGTCTCCATGGGAAGAAAGAATTAGAATTATCGAATCATCTTTCAAGGATTTTTGCCAGGCAAAAAGGATCACTAAATCCCAGTATGATTTAATTATTTCAAATCCACCTTACTATAGTGATTCCATGCCGGCAAGGACTTCTGAAAGAACGTTGGCACGACATAATAGCACATTGAAAACTTCAGAATTATTGAAAGGTGTAGAGATGCTGTTAAAACCAGATGGTCGATTAGGCCTTATTTTGCCGTATACTGAGGGAACAAAATTTATTGGGGAAGCAAAAAAGGCAGGTTTACTTTTAGAGAGGCTTCTACAAGTCAAAAGTAATCCAAATAAGCCTGTTCATAGACTAGTCATGGAATTTAGTCGCCTTGCCGGGAAACCGGAAGAGCTGGAATTAACAATAAGGAGTGAGGAAAATGGATATACCAATGAATATGTAAATCTAACTAAAGACTTCTACCTGAACTTTTAAAATCAACCTTCAGATTTTTTTTGTTCTAATTCATCCGCTAATATCTCCCATTCATATATCAAGTGATCGAGCTGACGTTTAAGCTTATTATATTCTGAGTAGTAACGTTTGCCTTCCTCACCATGTGGGATGGAAGCAGGATTTGACAGCTGTTTATCCATATCATGAATCAGCTTTTCAAGGATTTCAATTTCTGCTTCATGTTTTGAGACCTGCCCTTCAAGCTTTCGGATTTGACGGACCTGTTCCTTTCTATCTAAGTATTCCTGTTTTCTGCTTGATTTTGCTTTTTGTTCTGGTGAGCTGGTTTTCTCATTCTTTTTTCGATCAAGCTCCTGAAATGAATTGAGTTTTCTTTTTTCAAGGAAATCAAAAACACCACCCAGATACTCTTTCACTTCATTATTTCTGAATTCAAAAACCTTTTGTACCAGGCCATTTAGAAAATATCGATCATGAGAAACAAGTATGAGTGTTCCATTATAGTCCTGAAGTGCTTTTTTAAGGATGTCTTTTGATGCAATATCCAAATGATTGGTAGGTTCATCCAGGACTAGAAGGGAAACTGGTTTTAGTAGTAATTTGATCATAGATAAGCGAGATCTCTCCCCCCCAGAAAGAACTTTGACTTTTTTGTCAATATCGTCTTTCCCAAACATAAAAGCACCCAAAATACCCCTGATTTTCGTGCGTATATCCCCAACCGCAATATCATCAATGGTCTCAAATACTGTTTTCTCTTCTACAAGCAGTTCGTCTTGATTCTGAGCATAATAGCCTATAGAAACATTATGTCCTATTTTTAGTTTGCCCTCATACTCCAGTTCTCCAATGATGACTTTTGCAAGGGTTGTTTTACCCTCTCCATTTCTTCCAACAAAAGCCACTTTTTCACCTCTTTCAATTAAGATTTCAACCTCGTTGAGAACCCTTTTTTCACCATAGTCCTTACTCAGGTGTGTGGCTTCCAACACTATGTCACCCGTTCTGGGTGCAGGTGGAAATGTAAAGTGAATATTTGATTCATGATCTTCAATCTCAATTCTTTCCAGCTTATTGAGTTGCTTTATTCTTGACTGGACTTGAACTGCTTTTGTTGCTTTATATCGAAATCGCTCAATAAACTCTTCTGATTTTTCAATCATTTTTTTTTGGTTTCGGTATGAAGCCAGCAATTGAACTCTGCGTTCTTCTCTTAAATCTTGAAATTTTGAATAAGGAACATTATAATCATTGATTTTACCTAAAGTAATTTCAATTGTCCGGGAGGTAACTCTATCCAGAAATGTCCGGTCATGAGATATCAGGAGTACAGAACCTCGGTAACTTTTTAAAAAATCTTCAAGCCACAAAATAGATTCAATATCAAGATGGTTTGTTGGCTCATCAAGGAGAAGTACTTCAGGTTTAAGGAGTAGTATTTTAGCAAGTTCTATTCTCATTTTCCATCCGCCACTAAAAGTAGATGTGGGTTTGTCCAGGTCTTCGCTCTTAAAACCAAGACCCATTAAAACTTTCTCAGCTTCACCGAATATGGTTGCTCCACCAAGAGTTTCAAATTTTTCATTTGCAACAGCCAGCCTTTCTATAATCTTTAAATATTCATTTGACTCAAAGTCATCTCTTTCAGATAATTCAATGTTGAGCTCTTTGATCTCATTCTCCAGATCACGAATTGTCTTGAAAGCAGATAAGGTTTCTTCAAAGACCGATTGTTCACTTTTCAGGACCATCTGCTGAGGCAAGTATCCCACTGCCTGTTCTTTCGGAACCACTACTGATCCTACTGTGGGATCATCAATGCCAGAAATGAGCTTTAGGAGGGTAGATTTTCCAGCACCATTCCTTCCAACAAGAGCAGCTTTCTCATTATCACCAACCATAAATGAAATGTTGCTGAAAAGCTCAAATCCTCCAAATCTTACCGTTATATTATCAATTGAGATCATCTCTGTTTTTGAATTTTCAAAGATAGATAAATATGAGAAAGTAATTTAACAATTGAGGCTTACTAAATTTACTGTCACAATTTATTAAGTAACTTTGTCGAAATTTTTGAATAGTGGGAAGAAAAAGAAAGAAATTACCGCTTATAGAGAACCTTGAAATTATTGATATCGGTTCTGAAGGAAAATCGGTTGCCAGGAAAGATGATATGGTAGTGTTCGTTACCAGGGTAATTCCTGGTGATATTGTGGATGTGCAGGTTACGCGAAAAAGGAAAAATTATCTGGAAGGCTTTCCGGTGAAGTTTCATAAATATTCTGATGATAGAGAAACTCCATTTTGTGAGCATTTTGGTGTTTGTGGAGGTTGCAAATGGCAGAACTTACCCTATGAAAAACAGCTTTTTTATAAGCAGAAGCAGGTTGTTGACCAACTAAAGCGAATTGGGAACCTGTCTGGTGAGGAACTTGATTCCCTTAATCCTATATTGGCTTCACCTGAGACCACTCATTACCGTAATAAGCTAGAATTTACTTTTTCAGATAATAAATGGATAACAAAGGAGGAGTTGGATTCAGGTATTGAAGTTACTGACAGAAATGGGCTTGGTTTTCATATACCGAAAATGTTTGATAAAATATTGGACATTTCCAATTGTTACCTTCAACCTGAGCCCTCGAATAAAATTCGAGCATGGTTTCGAAAATATACGGAGGAGTATAAGTTTCCATATTTTAATTTAAGGAATCAAGTTGGCTTGATGCGCAACCTGATTGTTCGCACTGCAAGTACCGGGGAGGTTATGGTAATTGTAGCTTTTTATGATGACAATAAAAACTTAAGGGAAAATCTCCTTAGTGCCTTTCAGGAAGAATTTCCAGACCTAACTTCATTGTATTATGTTGTAAACCAAAAGCCAAATGATACTATTCTTGATCAGGATTTGATACTTTTTCATGGAAAAGAATTTATTACAGAGAATATGGAGGGACTTGATTTTAAGCTGGGCCCAAAATCATTTTACCAGACAAATTCTCACCAGGCATATAACTTATATAAAGTAACCAGGGAATATGCCAATTTAAGTGGGAAAGAAATTGTGTATGATTTATATACAGGTACAGGCACAATTGCAAACTTTGTTGCTTCAAAATCACTTAAAGTAATAGGGATTGAGGTTGTTCCGGAAGCCATAGAGGATGCTGTTGAGAACTCAAAAAGAAACAATATAAAAAATGCGACTTTTGTTTCAGGAGATATAAAAGATGTTTTTAATCAGGAATTCATGCAGGAAAATGGTACGCCTGATGTAGTTATTATGGATCCTCCAAGGGCGGGTTTACATAAAAATGTAATTGATAGCCTGATCGCAGTTCAGCCGGATAAAATTGTATATGTTAGCTGCAATCCGGCAACGCAGGCACGGGATATTTCGTTACTCAAAGATCTTTACCTGGTGAAAAAAATCCAACCGGTGGATATGTTCCCAAATACACATCATGTTGAGAATGTTGTTTTGCTAGAAAAAAAATAGCCTATTTACTTATTATTTGATCGACCTATCTTCTCACTTTTTCTTTAGGGTGTTCTTTTGCGAAATCTGCCCAATACTCTTTAACAGAGGTTTTCATATCTTTATGCAAGATTAGAATGCCTATAAGGTTCGGAATTGCCATAACTACAATGGTAATATATGAAAGTGACCAAATAACAGTTGTGTCAATAAATGAGGCAACAAAAAAGGCAAATATATAAATGAGTCGGTAATATATAACATACTGTTGCCCTATCAGATATGTTATTGCCCTATCGCCATAATATGACCAGGAAATGGCTGTTGAGAAAGCGAATAAAAGTAATCCAATAGAAACAATATATTGACCCCAATCCCCCAGGAAGCTCCGTTTAAATGCAACAGTTGTTAAAGGAGCACTATGCATTAGAGATTTTCCAATCACAACAATATTACCATTGGATTGACTTGCCCCTCCGATGCTCTCCCAAAATGACTTATCCTTATTTTCATTAAGGAGTTTCCCATTCATAATACGAATTGGCCCAGTATATATTTCATCATTCTGGTAAAATACAACATCCTCGGCTACAGACCTTGCATTTAGGAGTGTAATTCCATCTGTTATTTTCCCATCTTTTATTTCAACAGAACCAGTGAATAAAGGAAGGCTCTCTTTATTGAATAAGTGATTATGAAGTATTTGTTGATGCTCTGCATTTTTATCAGTATAATTCCCCTCAATGAAAACCATATCAGTTGGTTGAAATTGGTTTTCGATTTTCTCGTTCCAAACTCCTGAAGATAAAAGTACAAGGCCTGTTAAGGTACAAATTATAATTGTGTCAATAAAGGGTTCCAGAATAGCAACCATACCTTCTGATACGGGTTCATGAGCTTTTGCAGCAGCATGTGCTATAGGTGCAGATCCTTGTCCGGCTTCATTTGAAAATAACCCCCTATTGGCACCTCTGTTAAAAACAAATGCAAAGCCGGCACCGAGGAATCCACCTACGGCTGCCTGCCCTGAAAAGGCATGCTGAAAAATGGAAGCAAGTGAGGGTAGTATATTTTCATAATTAGTCCCTATTACAAAAAAAGCACCAAGAAAATATAAGATAGCCATCCCTGGTACAAGGCGAGAAGTTACCTTGGCTATTCTCTTTATTCCCCCGATTATAACCAGAGCTAAAAATATCGCCAAAACTGCACCTGTTATTATATGATTCAAACCGAAGGTTTCAAACATTGAGTTAGAAATACTGTTTATTTGAGGTAAGCTACCTGTTCCAAAAGAAGACAGGATTGTTGCAATAGCGAAAAAGCCACCTATCCATTTTCCGGTCTGAATTATCTTGTTATTCTTTAATTTAATATTCAATCTTTTTTTCATGTAATACATGGGACCCCCAGAAATAGATCCATCTGGTAATATATCCCTGTATTTATGAGAAATGGTAACTTCAACAAATTTGGTGGTCATCCCAAAAAATGCTGTAACCAGCATCCAGAATAAGGCTGCCGGTCCACCAAGATGGATTGCCAATGCCACACCTGCAATATTTCCGGTCCCAACAGTGCCAGAAAGGGCTGTTGTTAAAGCTTGGAAATGTGAAGTATCACCTACATCGCTTTTCCGATCAAATTTCCCCTTAACTATATCTAAAGCATGTTGGAAATATCGGAACTGGGGGAATCCCAGATAAATAGTGAAGAATAAACCTGTACCTATTAGCAGGAACACAAACCAGATATGTCCTCCAAGGAATCCGTCAAGCGTTGTAAGGAATTCGTTGATCTTCTGAATCATGAATTTTGGATTTTGAAAATTGAAAACAAATGTAAGAATTCTGACCCAACTACGTAAAGAATGTTTGGAATAAAAAAAAGAGTTTCCGAAATTTCGGAAACTCTTAACCCCTAACTTTATCCCTAACGGATAAATTAAAACAACCAATTAATCCATTAAAAAACTGGCTTTTATTATTTAACCCTACTAACAACAATCAACCTTTGTGCCAGAAATATAAAGTTGCAATTAGTCAGGTAGTTATAATGTTTATGTAAAATATCAATTAAAGGTAATATGTTCGTTTTTGATACAAACTAAGTTCGTTTTCGTACAAAAATGAAATTGAGTTAAGATCTTTTAACAATTCAAATACTAATTTATATGCCTGGGAAAAGAATGGAGGGAAGCATCCTCTAATTTTATTGGGAAATCCAAAATTTGCCTTTTTTACAAACAATTTTACAACTTTTTCGTAGAAGAGTAAAATAAGGTGCCTTACAATGAAATATTTGTGGAAAATACTGTTTTCTATTTCAATTGTGCTATTGCTTACGGCATGTGCATCTTCTAAGTCTTCGAAAAGAAGTAGAAAACATGTTAATCACGTTGAAACAACGCACCTTGGCAAGAACAAATACTATTTCTCAAAGGGCTATCAGAAAAAGTTGAATAAGAGAGCTACTTCAAATCGAAGGAAGAATAAACGCAGGTAAAATTAATTTTGTAAATTCTTCCGATTCCTCAAAAATGCTTTTTATCTCCACAGACTCAGCAGTTTTTTTATGCACTAATTCTGAGACATAGAATAGGCTTTCTGAGAACTTTCAGGATATGAAGTTTTATTTTAAATGACTTGCACTATAGCTTAATACTTTTCAATTGAATTTAATCGGTAATATTTTGATATTGTTCTATGTATCTGATTTATTTCTTTGTTTCCTACATGAAAACATTTAGCTTTGTAGCAAATATTTATCGATATGGAATACGATTATAATGCCAGAAGGAAGAGACTTATGTTGCCTGAGTATGGAAGAAATGTTCAAAAAATGATCAATCATATAAAGACTATTGAAAATAGAGATGAAAGAAATAAGGCAGCACGTACTGTCATTGGTGTCATGCAAAATATGGTGCCCCATGGTCGTGATATGGAAGAGTTTAAGCATAAACTTTGGGATCACCTGGCATTAATATCAGATTTTGAATTGGATATTGACGCTCCATATGATCTCCCAACTAAGGAACTTTATACTGCCAAACCATCTCCAATTGCCTACAATTCCAATCCCATTCGTTTCAAACATTATGGTAGAGGTATAGAATTGCTCATTGCAAAAGCCATGGAGATGGAAGCAGGTGAAGAGAAAGATAGATTGGTAAAGCTCATTGCCAATCATATGAAGAGGTCATATGTTACCTGGAACAAAAGTACTGTCACTGATGAAGTAGTGTTGTCAGATCTTAAAAAGATATCTGGTGGAAAATTGACACCCGACAAAGATCTTGTGCTTGCAGAATCAAGAGTTATGTTCACCAAACCAAGAAAAAAACGGCCGCAAAGGAAAAAGTAGATGAATTCATCTGGGTGATACTATCCAGTTTGCAACAAGGGTTTCTGTATGCACTTCTAATTGAAACATATTTAGAATATAT
>JASJGS010000115.1:0-5024 GCA_033791445.1 Bacteroidales bacterium
ATGATACGCCTGTTCCTCTCCCTCAGGGTGTATTTGATTTGTTGCTTGGCATGGGTGAAGTATATGATGATACATATACATTTCATTTCGATGGAAGTTATGGTCATGATGTAAAGGCTGATAACGCTGCCTTTGGAGGTATAGTGTACCAGTATGTTACCACAGGCGGGGCAGGTATTGTGAATCCAAATGGTCTGGATTTTGGTCTTTGTACTGGTTTGTACACTCCTGAGGATGGTGCAACATTCACCTATGTTCCAGAGGAGGATTTTAACGTTCCTTCAGTTTATGGACCCGGTGGAGTGGTGACTTATAGTGACGTGAGTACGCTTGACTTTTCAGGTACTGAGTTTGTAGGATTCAAGGATTTTCAACAGAAGGTAATTGTGCAGGATATATCAGACAATACCATGAGGCTTGTAATGTTTATGGCAGCCTCGCCTGATCATCTGCCCATGAATACCCATGCACTGATTCTTACTTTTGAAGTTGTTAAGTAGAAATATCTTATTACCTAAACAAATTTAACCAACAATTATGAAATTAAATATTTTATTTAGAAAGTTGTCGAATCGCCGCATATCAGGTTTGCTATTTGTCCTGATGTTTTTTTGCACATCATGGGTAAATACATTTGGCCTTGAGTCAGGTGCTGCAGACCCTGTATATGCAGCTCAACAACTAACAGTAACTGGGAAAGTCTTATCCGCCTCTGATGGCTTTGGCCTTCCCGGAGTAACAATTCGATTACAAGGTACTCAAACTGGAACAGCAACAGACCTTGATGGTAACTATAGTATTGAAGTTCCTGGAAATGATGCTGTTTTAATATTCTCATATGTGGGTTTCGAGATACAGGAAATCACAGTTAATGGAAGAAGTGAAATCATTGTTGAGCTTGAGGAAAGTATAGCAGCTCTTGATGAGGTTATTGTAACTGCCCTGGGTATCAGGCGTGAAGAAAAATCCCTGGGTTATGCTGTAGCCAAGGTCGATGGTGCAGAATTGACAAGAGTAGCACAGGAAAATGTTTTGAATTCTATGTCAGGAAAGGTTTCCGGTGTGACCATTAACTCTACAGGAGGAACCGGCTCCTCTGTTAGTATGATCATTCGCGGGGCTACTTCTCTTAGTTCTGATAACCAGCCACTCTTTGTTGTGGATGGAGTTCCGATGTCTAATTCTTTGAACAATATCGGAGGATTTGGATCTGATAACAGGGTAGACTATGGTAACGGGATTTCTGACCTGAACCCGGAAGATATAGAAAGTGTTTCTATCCTGAAAGGCCCAAGTGCAGCAGCATTATACGGAACTCGTGCTGGTAACGGAGTAGTTATCATTACTACCAAGACCGCAAAGAAGAATGAGGGTGTGAAAGTTTCAATAGTATCTAATACGGTTTTTGATATACCCTATAAGTTTTTGAACGTTCAATCTCAATTTGCTTCTGGATTTTTCTCATTTACTCCTGATGATGTAGGAGGTGGTGTATTGCCTGACATAAATGCCAGCGATGGAACAGGATCAGGTCCTGAGAACGATCGTGGATACTGGGCCGTACAATGGGATGCACCGCTGGATGCAAACGGAGTACCTATGCCTACAGAAGTTATATCCTACCCAAATAATGTAAGAGATTTTGTAAATACCGGCTGGACAACAACCAATGGTGTTTCCGTTGCAAATAGCAATGAAATTATCAATTACCGACTTGGTTTTACCAATACTTCTAACAATGGGCTTGTTCCTAATTCAGACCTGTTTAAGAACAACTATACCATGTCTGCTTCCACTAAAGTATTTAAGGATTTGACCGTTAGCACGAACATAAACTATAATAATACTTGGTCTAATAATCGACCAGCTAGTAACCGAGGCGCAAATCCTCTACAATGGGCTTATGCCGTTCCTGCGAATATTGACATTAATAAATTACAGGATTATTGGGTACCTGGTAGAGAAGGAAAGGAAGTGAGAAATGTATCCTCTAACCATGATAATCCATATTTTCTTGCCAATGAAGTGAACAATAGCTTTAACAGGAATAGAATCTATGGAAATTTGGTTGCAGACTGGCAAGTTGTTCCAAGCTTTAATATTATGGGTCGGTTTACGATGGATAAAAGTGATGAGATTCGTGAAACCAAAATGTCTCCTGGATATTCAAGAGAACCAAATAATGGAACCTATGGAAAACAGACTATCGATAGGTTTGAAAGGAATATTGATCTGCTCCTTACATATAAGAAGGACTGGGAAAATTTCACCCTGTCTGTTTCGGCAGGGGGAAATATGCTTTATGCAAAGAATAGTAGTATTAGTAATTCCGCAAAGAATGGAACAGGTTTGATAGTTCCAAATGTATATACTGTCCAAAACATCAGTTCTTCATCCTTAAATTATTCTTCCTATTTTTCACAGAGAGGAATCTACAGTGTTTATGCACTTGCTAACCTGGGATGGCGCGGTATTCTTTACCTTGATTTGACTGCAAGAAATGATTGGTCAAGTACTTTACCAGCTGAAAACCGTTCCTATTTTTATCCTTCCGCATCACTGAGCTTAATGGTAAGTGAGATTTTTAACATGGGCGAAAATATGAACATGTTGAAATTGAGAGGCGGCTGGGCACAGGTGGGTAACGATACATCTCCATACAGTTTAAACTCAGTGTATGGCAATTCAGGACAATGGGGCGATGCCATTCGTTTAAATGTTCCCGGTACATTGTTAACACCTGACCTTAAGCCTGAAATAGCAACATCTGTTGAATTTGGATTGGATCTAAAAATGTTTAACAACCGGCTAAGGTTTGAGGGTACCTACTACACAGTTGATAACGAAAATCAAATTCTTGGTAACATTCCTCTGGCAGCTTCCTCAGGATTTAGCAGGGTGAAACTAAATGCCGGGCTACTTCAAAGTAAAGGTTGGGAAATTGTTTTAGGAGGAACTCCGGTTAGAACACGAAATTGGAACTGGGATCTGAGTATGAATTTTACAAAAAATGAAACAAAAATAATTGAGCTCGATGAAGGAGTTGATGTTATTGAGTTCTGGAGTGATAACAAAAGTAAAGCACTGGGTTATGCAGCGAATCCATCAACTGGAGAAGATGGCTTGGTCGGTAATATATACTCATCGAGGATAATGAGAGTTACAGATCAAAGTTCACCCTATTATGGTTATCCTTTGATTGGGGAAGGCCTGGACGCAGAATGGCTAGCACAAGAAGATCAGGTGAAGGTAGGAAATTATAATCCTGACTTTATTTTGGGATTACAATCTCAACTTACTTTTAAAAGTTTCACTCTGAGCATGACCTTTGACTGGAGATCTGGAGGGCAGTATATGTCTCAAACACAGCGTTATATGTCAGAAAGTGTTATGACTCAGACCTGGCTTGATCAACTGGTTCATCCTGGTGACCTAGGACCTGGCCAGGAGTTACGTGATTGGGTTATTGAAAATGCTGATGAGCTTTTATTTTCCGAGGAGCTAAGGCCTATTGGCGGTCCTACTGAAGAATACGGTGGATTCCCGGAATCTTTTAGTGGTATTGAAGTACATGATGCAACTTTTGCACCTGGAGTGGTAGGTACCCATGATGAGGATGGAAACTTTGTTTTGGATCACGAAAACCTGGGTGGAGCTGGAACAACGTTTTTACCCTATGTAGTTAGTTTCCCCTGGGACTTTGGTACACCTTCTATGTTCGCTGCTGACTATATTAAATTGAGAGAGATTTCATTAACATATCAGCTACCCAATAGCATTGCAAGCAAGGTTGGGATGCAAAATATTGATATCTCAATTTATAGCCGAAACATAATGCTATGGACAAAAGACTCCGCTTTTGGAATAGATCCTGAAAGAGCTTACCAGGCAGAATCCAGTTCCGGTAATAGAGGAACTCAATTCAAGCAAGGTATTGAGAGGTACAATGTTAATCCGTGGGTAATTCCTATTGGATTTAAAATAGGCTTTACTTTTTAAGAAATCAAAAATTTTACAATCATGTATAAAATAAAAAACACCTTTATAATTGCTTTAACCTTAGCTTTTACTTTGGTTATATCGTGTAAAGACCTGGATGAGTTGAACATCAATCCAAATGGAGTGGATCCAGATAATGCAGATCCTAATTTATTGATGGCAACAGTAATCACCGGTGTTAGCAAGACTATTGTATCTCTGGGATATGGTGATATTGCTGGTGCTATGCAACATACTCAAAAAGATGGTTGGTCTGGCGGGCACAATGATTATGATTGGGATGTCAACAGTAAAAGTTGGCGTGGCTATTATGATATCCTGAGAAATGTAGAAGAATTCTACAATAAATCCGTCGATTTAGAATACAGTTTTCAAGCAGGGGTTGGACTGGTTATGAGAGCTTATACCTTTGGTTTAATTGCGGATTTATGGGGGGATGCACCTTATTCAGCTGCTTTAAATGGTGCAGCTGGTGGTGCAGAAAATCTTAAACCTGTTTACGACTCTCAGAGTGATATTTACATGGGTATATTAGATGATCTGGAAGATGCTAATACTCTGTTTTCACAACCTCAGGAATCTTTCACTACCATTGATCCTACGCAGGATGTTTTGTATGGGGGAGATGTTCAAAAATGGAGGCAGTTCGCAAACTCTCTTGCCCTTAGGTATTATATGAGGTTATCAGAGAAAGAACCTGCTACTGCCCAAGCAGGAATTAGTATGATTACATCCAGCCCAAATACATACCCTTTGATAACTGATGCTGGCAATGATGCTAATGTAAACTATATTGGTTCTTCACCAGATGACTCTTGGCCCAATAATACGGTTTTTGATAAAAGTACTTCTGGTGGTTACTTGCGAACTAAAATGTGTGCCACACTGGTTGATGCCTTGCAAGCCTTAGGTGATCCTAGACTATCAGTTTGGGCTAATAAAATTGAGATCCCCCTTGTTCTGGATCCTGCTTTACCGGATGATTCAGATCAAATAATTGATGGTATTCGGTATATTGCACAGAA
>JASJGS010000116.1:0-9466 GCA_033791445.1 Bacteroidales bacterium
GAGATCTGAATGATTCTGTCCTCCCCCAATATTGTTTCCCCATTTTGAGGATGGTATTCAATTTTCAATGTTATCTCGGCTGAGAAATCTACACCTCTTTTTATTTTAATATCTGTAATATCTGTAATTCCTTCTGACTGGTGGGTATTGCCAATATACTCCCAATAATTTCTCTCATTAATAAACTTCCAGGAAAACCATTGTCCCAAATGCCAGATATGATCATCCGGACTTAGGCAGGTAATTCGGTTTTTATTTACGTAAATCGGATGAAAAAATGGCTTTCCATGTTTGGTATTATAATTGAATTGCCATACAATTCTATTATGGTCGAGAAGTGCAAAGCATGAGTCATTTTCGATCCAGGAGAATTTTGAAGTTTCTCCCATGTTCTGTAATTGAAGCTCCTGAGGAATTGAAAGGCTAACTTTAGAGCTGGCCGCCCATTCTGTCCCCCTCAACAGAAGCGTTTGGAAACCCGTATTTCTCATTGCTCTAACATCATGCCCCAGTAAAGTATGAAAAACCCTTCCCTTCCCATATTCAGAAACAAAAATAGCGGGCTGTTTAGTATTGCCTTTTTCCGAAGCCTCATCATTGATGGCACTTCCCAAGGCCTGGAAGCTTTCATTTTGCTCCGCATTTATCCATAATTCATCAAAAATGTAAAAATCAGAAAGACCTTGTGTAATAGGGTGTTCCTGATTTCCAATACTTACTTTTATCGGAGATGGCTTACCATGCCATGTCTCCTCAACCCAGGCTCCTATTGAAATATCTTTAAACTCAGGCCATTCGTAGAATGCGGATGTAGATGAATGAAAAAATACCAGGCCTCCTCCTTCCTCAACATATTTCAGCAGCCCATTTTCTGTCTCTGCTGACCACCTAAAATCGTTATCAGGCCATGAATTCCAGTTACTAATAATTGCATCAAAGTTTTTAAAAACCTTATAGTTTAAAGTATCTGGCTGACTGGTAGTAGAAGCCTCAAAAATTCCAGATTTATCAAACATCTTCTCCAAAAAAGGAGTTGTTTGTTGCCATTCATGATTATTACTTCCGCTAATTATTAATAATCGAATCAGCTGCGAATCATTGCTAAATGGTTTACAGCCAAAGACAAGAATTATTATTGCAATGAAGAGTAGGATTCTTTTCATCGATTCAAAATTTACTTCAATAGTTCTGAAAGAATTTCATAGCTTTTTATGGCATCCGGAACCGTTCCACATTCCACACTGAAGACTATATCTCTTTCTATCGTTTTTACTATGTCAATGACCCTTTTCCAATCTACAACTCCCTCACCACAAGCACATCCTACCGGAGTACCGGTGACTTTCCCTCTTTCATCTTCGCTCTGTTGAATGCTAATGTCTTTCGCATGGAGATGAACTAATTCATCCTTAACACTTCCCAACCAGTTGTATATATCGCCGCCACCACCTAAGTATGCATTTCCTGTATCGAAATTAATCCAGATAGCAGGCGAATCAACCAGTTTATAGATACTTTTTAATCCTTCGGGTGTTTTACTGTATTGCTGATGTTGTTCTAAACCAATCATCACACCATGTCTTTCAGCCACCATAGAAGCCTCTGTAAGGGTGTATTTCATCAGGGCATAGTCCATTTCCCTGGATGTCCATCTGGGCTTTGGCCCCTCATCTGTATTTACAACCGGGGCACCTAGGTCAGCTGCAAAACGGATGGCCATTTTCAAATACTCAACACTTATTTCAGGTTTACATAAAGGTGTATGCGTTGAAAGACCTGAAATTTTAATACCGTTTTCATCACAAATTTCCTTTATCATTAAGGGATCATCATACATAGAAACCGAATGAAAATATCCTGCTTCACTCAACAATTCACGCCCCATATGTACCATAGGTTCAATGTACTCATAACCTATTTCCTTCGCTTTTTTTACACCCCATTCAAAGGGTTTATCATGATGTCGAACAAATTCCATATTTACCCCAAGCTTGATCATTGTATTTTGTTTTAAAGTTTTATTTATTTACAAATCTAAATCAGGACAAAACAATACAGAAAATAAGTCCTAGTATTAAAGAACTCATATTAAATACAATAAAGAAGGAAAGTCTTACCAGACTTCCCATTCATATAATCCACTGGAAAACTCCTTGCTTAATTGAACCTGGAGTTTTAAAGAAGTGGTAGTTATTGGTTCAAATTCCATTTCATTCCATTCATTTCTGGAAACAGCATAGGGACTCTTTGATTTTACTGGCATCCATTCACTGCCGTTCTGATATAAAATTTCCCATGAATCAGGGATTCGGCACCCTCCGTCAGGCCTGTCATCAAACCAATATATTTTAGCATGTGTTACTGTTTCGGGTTTTTCAAAATCATATTGCAACCATTCCATCTGATCATTCCGGGGCCACCAGTGATAATAGGGGATACTGTGATCGTTTGAATTTGCCACCAACATCTGGTCCTTAATACAATCCATATTTTCAGTAGGGTGAGAACCGCTAACAGTACTTCTGTAGGCTAA
This sequence comes from Bacteroidales bacterium, assembly GCA_033791445.1. GTDB lineage: Bacteria > Bacteroidota > Bacteroidia > Bacteroidales > VadinHA17 > JANTGF01. Next base: position 2,534 of record JASJGS010000116.1, read on the forward strand.
GGTTGGTGCCGGAGTTGGATGACTTACATCTTTGTTTATTGGAAACCAAACCATCATTTCTGAGGGACCTCTATTTGCCCATAAATGATAAGGTATTAGGAGCCTTTCTTCTTCTTCACTTACTTTAATCTCCTTTTTGAGATTATAACTGGAACCTGCTGCCATAATACGAATTACCTGTGTACCATTAAGCAGGTCTTTCTTAAAATTTGTTTCTGTTGGAGTTTCAATATCTGCGATCAAATTCAATACTTTACCATTCTCATTGTCAATCCCCTCAACACAAAATACAAGAGGCCCCCTCTGGTAAGCAATTTTATCCTTATTTTCAATTACGGCTTCATTTGAAATAACTTTTCGGATAGGCATAGGAAGTAGTAACTCCAACTCATCTCCCTTTTTCCAGTTTCTATGTATTTCAACATATCCATTTTCCATTTTAGGCTTTATCCTTTTTCCATTCAAACTCAGTTGAATTTTCTCTTCAGATATTTCACTAAAATGATATAGATCGCTTGCAATAACCTCATTTTGTGCCCAGCCTGGAATTCTCAGAAACAATGCAAATGCCTGTTTCTCTTCAGGATTTAAGGTAATATTGACTTTCCCCTCCCAGGGATATTTAGTACTTTGGATAATTTCAACCAGTCCATCACTCAATTTAATCTTTGCAGTATTGTCGACATAAAGATTTACATATAATTCGTCTGCTTTTTTACCGTAAACATAAGCTGGAACTGATGGTATAAAACGGCAAATATTCGATGGGCAACAGGCACATCCAAACCACTCCTTTCGCTCATCATGACCGTAAGACTCCAGCCTGTTGGGATAAAAGAATCGATCACCACTAAGTGCTACGCCAGAAAGCAATGCATTGTATAAGGTTCGCTCCAGCACATCTATGTATTTTGCATTACCGTCATTCAGAAACATCCGATGGTTCCAGAATACATTAGCAATGGAAGAACAGGTCTCACAATATGCGGAAAGGTTAGGAAGATTATAGGGTTCTGCAAATCCTTCATTCCCTCCACTTGCTCCAATTCCTCCCGTGATGTATAATTTTTTGTAAACTATATCTTCCCAAATTTTTGAAATCGCATTCTGGTATTCCTTATTATTGGTTAATGTAGCCACGTCAGCCATTCCTGAATACATATAGCCAGCTCGAACAGCATGCCCCACTGCCTCAGATTGTTCCACTACAGGTTTGTGTGATTGGCTGTATCTCTCACCCCCTTGCCTAATATCCAAAAAGAATTTCGCCAGGTCCAGGTATTTTTGTTCACCGGTGAGTCGGTAAATTTTTACCAGTCCAATTTCAATTTCCTGGTGGCCCGGATAATTTTCAAGCTTATCCCATCCAAATTCTTCATTTACAAGATTCGCTGACTTTAATGCAATATCAAGTAGACTTCTTTTGCCGGTTGCCTGGAAGTGGGCCACAGCTGCCTCATACATATGACCCAGGTTATAGAGTTCATGACTCAACAAATGGGTTTTCTCCCATCGTTTTCCTACCCATGGATGAGAATCGTCGCCCATTATACTTCGGTAAGTATACAAATATCCATCTTCTTCTTGCGCGATCTGAATAAAATAGATTAGTGAATCAATTGTAGCTTCAAGAGAAGGATCAGGAAAGGTCTGGAGAGAGTAAGAGGCTCCTTCAATTATCTTAAATATATCTGAATCATCAAAAGGGTATTGAGAACAAAATTCTCCCGACTCAATTCCCCCTGCAATTTTAAAATTTTTTACCCGCCCTGTTTCAATTGACTGACTAATTGAAATAGGTATAGTTACTTCATGATTACGCTGTATTCGGGGAGCCCAAAACTGGTCAGTAATTTTTACTGAGGTAAATGGAACCGGATCAATAGGACCTGGTGGGCTCTTTGAAGAATTGTTATTACAAGCATATCCAAAAATCAATATTAAACTAATAACCAGATACTTGGAATAAGCTAATTTCATATTATAAATATGTTTTACTCCAACACCTCCGCTGGAATTTGCTTAATTGGTTTGATCTTGATATATCGCACAAACATTTCTGCTCCTTCTGATTGAAGCTGAATCTTCCCTCTGACAAGTGGTTCAGCAGAGCCATTGTCAAGATATTTAGCAGAATTAAAATTCATCATATTCACTCTACCATTTACAATATGCACAGAGGTTCTTCCATGACAATAGAGCTCTATTGTATTCCATTCTCCTACTGGTTTTTCGAAATCATTATCTTTTCCCACAATTACAGTTTTTGTTTTGGGTATAGACTTAATGTTTTTTACTGCTCTATTATAACTATACTTCCCTTCGCTATTTATTACAGCCGGAATTTCACACCAGGTATTCCCCATTCTGTATGAATCACCAACATTTCCAGTGTAAAGTTGAAACTCATGAGAGCTCATCCAAACTCCAAGGCCAACTCCAAAATCACCGTAACTGTGATAGAGCAATCCAGAATTATATTTTGTATAGAGTTTCTCTCCCCATTTATATTCCATTACAAGGTGATAATCTTCATACTCTTCTGTGGTAGCAATGGATGCATTTATTTCACCTGAAATGCGCAATACCTTCTCACCATCAAGCTCAGTCACCGTAAATATTTTCATCGGATCATTGTTTAATCCCAAGGGTTTGCCATCTTTTTCTTTTGGTCCAACAAACACCTCCCAGCCAGTAAGATCGGTACCGTTTAGAAGTGGCTTCCATTTGTTTGCAACTGGAGAAAATGCAGTGGAGCTTATAAGAATACCTGCAACAATTAAAAATGCATAAATAGATCGGTTCATAATGATGATTTTAAGTGTAGAACAAATATAGAAAAAGTGGTTGACTGTTCCTATCAGTAAATTTATTCAATTGGTTATGAAATGAATCCCTAATTGATATATAATAAACTTCATTTTTAATATTTTGCAGATATACCCTATATTTGTTCAGTTTTTCCAATTTGGAAAAATTAAAAGTTTACCAAAATTTATTATTTAACCCTTTACTCAACTAATTATGTGGAAGATTGTGTCGCTTCTTATTTTTACAATAATTGTGGTTCCTATTTTAGCCTTTGCTTTTGATGACCCGCTCACTATTCTTCAAAAAGAAACCCTGACTAAAGTTGTTACTATTTACCTCATTGCAGCTTTTGCCTGTTTTTTAATCAGTACTATAAGCAAAAACTACAGCCAGGTTGATAAGCTTTGGAGTACTATACCCATTGTATATGCATGGGTGGTTTGCTGGAATGGTGAATTCGAGAGCAGACTTGTTTTAATGGCAGTGTTGGTTACCATCTGGGGTTTAAGATTGACCTATAATTTTTCCAGGCGTGGTGGTTATTCCTTGAAATTCTGGGAAGGTGAAGAAGATTATCGTTGGGCCATATTAAGGGCAAAGCCTGAATTCCAGGGGGCCTGGAAATGGATTTCATTCAATTTCTTTTTCATTTCTTTTTACCAGATGGGCCTAATCATGCTTTTTACTTTACCTATTCTGAAGAGTATGGATGGTGCTCCTTTAGGGTGGATTGACTTTTTACTGGCAGGATTTTTCATCCTTTTTGTTGTCCTTGAAACGATTGCAGACCAACAGCAATGGGATTTTCAAAATGATAAATACAAGCAACTGGCCGCAGGGGAGAAACCTTCCGGTATGTATGTAAAAGGTTTTTTACAAAATGGACTATGGGGAATTGTAAGGCATCCCAATTATGCTGCAGAGCTCGCAATTTGGATAGTTTTCTACCTGTTTAGTGTTGTAGCAACTGGCAACTGGATTAACTGGTCAATTGTTGGATGCCTGTTGTTAATTCTACTTTTTTATGGAAGCTCTAGTTTTAGTGAAAGTATTTCTTCAGGGAAATATCCTAATTATGAAAAATACAAAGAAAGGGTTCCAAGGTTTGTACCCTTTATGGTGAAATCGAGAAAATAAAATTAAGAATATCTTAAATCTCAAAAACTAAAAAGATGGCTAAGAAATGGCTTGTTCTTTCTACTTTAATAATTTTATTCAGTTTACCTTCCTGTAACAACAAAACTGAAAAAAAAGACTCATTTTCGGTCGCTTTTTTTACCGACATTCATTTAAACATGGGGGATAATGGTTGTTTTCAGGGATTAGATAAGGCAATATCCCTTGCGGATTCCTTTGGAGTGGATTTTATACTTACCGGAGGCGATAATGTTGACATAGATGTTTTAAAAGATGACTCTGCAACTGCTTACACTTTGTTTGGAAAGTATTCAGAGGTCATACAATCAAGCCCTGTAAAAATTTATCCGGCTATTGGTAATCACGATCGATATTCAGGTTCGCACTTTGATGATCCTATGCGTGGTTCTGCCTTATTTGAGTCTTTTCTTGGGAAGTCCTATTATTCAACTGATCATAAAAACTGGCATTTCATTACTTTAAATACCGTTCAGACTATCGAGGGTCAATATGCCATTGATGACACACAAAAGAGCTGGCTGATAGAAGATATTAAAGATCTTGATAAAAACGTTCCTACTGTTCTTGTTTGTCATGTCCCCTTTCTATCAACCTATACACCAGCTACCTCAGACAAGTATGGATTTGATTCATTTTCAAATTTCAGGGAAATTCTCGACCTCTTTGAAAATTACAATTTAAAACTGGTGCTTCAAGGGCATCAACATTTGTATGAAGAAATTAAAACCAGAAATGTGCAATTTATTACTGGTGGTGCAGTCTCTGCATCATGGTGGGGAGGTCCATATTATGGTACTGAGGAGGGATTTCTATTGTTGAATTTCTCAGAAAATAATTTTTCCTGGGAATATATTGATTATGGCTGGGAACCTCCGACTAATTAATCACTTTTGTTATAAAATCACTCTTTTCTAATTCTGGCTCATATATTCCTGTGGAAATTTCCGGGTGACTTTTTTGATCCAATAATGCAATTTATGGCCCCCAACAGGAGGGAAGAACATCATTGGACAAAATCCATACACTACTCCCAGATCATTTTCTTTACAAAAGTCAATAGCTTCCTGTGATTGTGCCCCCGTTCCGCCAGCACCTTGATGCATCCAAATATTTTTAATACTTGTGCCTTTACATTCTTTAACCAGGCCAAGAGTAACTTCGGGGGAGGTAGTTATGATAAGATTCGACACATCTGAAGGTAAATTAGCAATAGAAGAATAGCATTTTTCACCCTCAAATTCCTCCATATTTGGATTCACCGGGTACACATTGTAGTTTTTCTTTCTCAAGGCCTTAAATAGCATGGAGCCCCACTTTTTACTATCCCTGGAAACTCCGGCAATGGCAACAGTTTTATTGTCTACGAAATCCTGAATGATGGCTTTCATTTTATATTAATTTTATTGAATAATCTTTCACCTAAGAAAGAACCATTGTAAGTTGAAAAGGGAAATATGAATTTATTTAGTCTTCGTTAATGATTTTAAACACCTCCAATATCTCATCCCTGTAATCCGGGGGAGCTTCAATGTGGCCCCAACCAGATTGCATCTGCCACAATCCATCATAGGCTGAGTCATGATAGGAGCGTACAATAAATGGAATCTTCTTCTCAGTTAAGATTTCCTCCATTAATTTTGCTTGGATTTGATTGTCCAGGACTAGAATTTTTTCAGTATTATCCATACCTAAAGATATAAACTTTACTGATAATATGTAACAATTAATTTGGGATGTAAATTTGGATCGGGGTGATCGCTGGAGGCAAAATACATTCCCTTATTTCCATCTTCTGTTTCAAGCTTTATTATAAAACCATAATCCTCAGCTCTATTGTTTACCATCTCCTGCACAAGAGTAGTAATATCCTGGTCGATCAAATCTCCTCTGGATTCAGTCATGTCAAGTATTATTGATTGATCCTGAGTTGTACTGGATGGTTGATTATTCCATGTAATGCTACTTTCAGTCCAGGAGGCAATTATTCTTTGAATAAAAGCTGTATTGGGTCCGGTGGTAGTGTGGTGATCTCTGTTTTCAGGATCGTAATAATACAATGCAAGCTCTGCCAGAAGCACTTCAGACCCTTCTGGAATAGAGGATAAGTCAAATTGCAACAAACTGCGCTCTATATATGAATTGTTCTCAATTAGTCCTACATCTGCTCGTAGAAAGGTAGAATCTCCTCCATTTCTATCCGGATACAGGCTCCAAATATTAGAATCCTTCCCATCTTCCGGACCTGGTTGTAATACCTTTACTTTTAGCTGTGAGCCCTCATTTTTATTACACTTTGTAAAAAGTGGAAGTAATAAAAAAATTGCAAATAATATTTTAAAAGAAATAAATTTTGTCATTATATAAGAAGTTCGTTTATGGTAATAGGTAAAACAGAAAAATTTCAAATTTAGTATTCTACGCCTGTTGGAAAAAACACTGGCTATTTAGTTATTCCAAATCCAAAATTTCAATATACTTATCAATAAGTGAGAGATCACCCAGCGACTCAATAAGAAGCAGGCTATTATCATCAAAGTACTTTACATAAATCTTGCTTTTTTCGATTAATGCTGGAGATTCTTTTATTTTATCTGGCTCAATGTGAATATTGCCTAGAAAATCTGACATTACTTTGCTGTCAGGAAATTCCAGAACACCAATATAAGCCTTGTCATCACCTGTTTCTGTAGGCATAATAATTATCTTGAAATTCTCAAGGTTTTCAAATTGGCTGGCCCACATCGGAAATCCGTTTTCCAGGCCCAGTCTTCCTTTCAATAATTTAGTATTTTCTTGAAAGGATAGGAGTTCATCCTTCAATAACAAAGCTGGAAAAGAATATGATTCTTCTACTATTTTGTTTCCTAATATTTCCGCGAATGATTTACAAACCGATTGCTCTTCTGCCGTTCCATTTTCGTTTATGATGGAAATATAATAGGATCCCTCTACAAATTGAACCTG
>JASJGS010000117.1:0-2893 GCA_033791445.1 Bacteroidales bacterium
AATCTTATTGGTTGTATCGAGATGGCTTCGCAAGTCTGATAAAGAGATGATTAAACTGGAACAAGTTTATATGCGGTTATTGATCGAAAACAAGGAAAAATTGATGCATTCCTGGGGTTTGCAACAACAGGAATCATTTGCGTCCCCGAAAACTCTCCTATTTCCCCAAGAGCTATTGATCCATCGTCCGTCAAGAAAGTATGATTTAAATACACATTAACCTTTATAATTATATTTACATTATGTCATCATTGGTCGCTATGAGTCTTGCAACGAGGCATACCGGAAACCTGCGCTCAAATTTCCCTGAAAAACTCATTTTTCACCCTATTGACCTGCAGCAGGTCTAATTTTTAGGCTCAATCGTCCGCCATCTTTATTACTGACTAAAACCCATTTCGATCTATACAACATGATGTGCCAATTTATTCCTTGACATACAAGCGAACTTTTTCCATACTCAGGCTTGTTAAAAGCAAGTTCTTATCAATGATTTTTCCAATCGATTGTTTTTTCATCTGCTATGGTGATCTTGCCCAATGCTGATTTTGACATTAATGTAGATGTTGTGATCCAGAATCCGCCCTTTGGTACTAAGGAGCAGCATGCTGACTGTGAATTTTTAAAAAAAGCATTTGAACTCGCACCTGTGATATATTCATTTCACAAGAATTCGACTAAGAATTATATTATACAGTTTGGAAAATCCCATGGATTTTTTGTTAAATCACGGATTTCTCATCCCCCATCAAAAAGAGCCAAAAGCACCACAAAAGGGCTATCCAACGAATTGAAGTCAGCTGCTTCAGATTTTTTAAAAAGCTTTAAATATACATTATTACTTGCTATTGCTAAAAATGGTTGAATCATCAAATTTTGAACCTAAAAAAAAACTAAGATTTGAATCTAAAATACTGGGTGATGGCATTGCTCAATTAACTCTTAGATATTGGTCAGAGGATTCTTTTTTTCCTGCCTATTGTAAACAGGCTGTGCAATGCACTGATGTAGTAGCCAATATTGTATACAAACCAAAGAAAATAGAGCTTGTAGGCATTTCAGGTCAGGTCAGGGAAATATTTTATGATAGTATAGATGATTTCAAAGCTGATAAAATGATGCCTGATTCCATGGTTGTTTACCCAGAATATGTGATCAAGGGGAATCCGCCGCAAATAGATATTTATAAAGATTGTAACACAGGTCTCGATTTGGATTTAATTATGGTGAGATTAAAGGAGGTGGCAAATAGAACAACAAAAACCAGTGTTTATGAAAAACTCAATCTGTATGGTCTAATTGAATATATATCTAGAGCAAATAAGCATAGAGATGCAATACGGAAGGACAGTATATTGAAAGATATTCGGGACAGGTACCATCAGAAATTTGGTAGGCAGTAAGTCCAATCCGACTAAAAAACTTATAAATAAATCCAATTTTTTCGCTCAACATGGAAATTAAAATTCTATAAGAAGCAAAGAATAAGACTACCTTTGAAATAAGGGGTGAAAGCCATACACTGTGCAATGTTTTAAAGAAGAGCTAAGAAAAGACAGCAAAGTCGTTGTCGCATCTTATTTTGTTTCTCATCCAGACGACTAAATATAACAACTAAACAGGAGATACAAAATGAGTATCAAATATATTGCTTACAAATTCTTTTTTGTCTTTTCATTAGCACTGATATTTATGATTAGTGCTTGTTCAAAGCCTTCTGAAGACAAAGAATTGCCTGCCAAAAAGGTTGCCGAAACAATTCAGACAGAACAAGTTAAAGTTGTGACTCCTGCACCTGAACCCCCAAAACCAGAAATTCTCGCACCCTCTGATCCAAAGCCAGAGCCGTCGAAGCCAGTTACGCCCAAGCCTGTCAAGAAATCGAACTTAGTTGATGTTATCACAATGGAGAATCCTGCTTATCCTACACATAAAAAAGGTATTGTTTTATTTACTCACAAAAAACATGTGGAAGAATATGAAATTGGTTGTCGGGAATGCCATCATGATAAAGATGGTGTCCCCTTAAATGATTTAAAGGAAAATGATAAAGTTGACACCTGTATTTTATGTCATAGTAAACCAGGGCAAGCTCCAAGGCCCAAAGACAAAAAGAAACTTTCTCAAAAGGAAAAGTTAGAGTATCACGCTGAGGCGATTCATGAAAATTGCATTAAATGCCATAAAGAATTCAATAAAGAGAATGCTACAAAAGCTGCACCGTCAAGTTGCAGTAAATGTCATCCCAAAAGGAACTAACTATGGATATTAAAACTGTAAAACTTATCTATTTTCACCCACACGAACCACAAAAACAATACTTAAAAGCATTGCCCAGGGTATGAGACACTGTCGAACATATTGACTTAACCTTACCCACCACATTGCCAAACAAGGATACTGATAAAATACAATTTTCAGATAAAGATTTTGTTGTTTTTGGAATGCAGGTTTATGGAGGACGGATACCTGCCATGGCTGCTGGCCTATTAGAGAATTTTAAAAGCGAGAAAACAATGGCAGCAGTTGTAGTTGTCTATGGGAACAGGGCTTATGAGGATGAAGTAATCACTGATAAAGATAAATGTATATTATGCTGTGCTTGTGTAAAGATTTGCCCAACTGAAGCAAGGGGTTTAGAAGTGCCGCCCCTGCTGGGAAAAATAAAATTCTTATCTGAAAATTGCGAAGAGCCAAGAAAACTTGAACTATTTATTTAAAGGATTGCAATATCATCGGGAAAGCTTGATGGACCAAATAGCCAAAAAAGTTAAACAATGGATTGACGAAAAAAAAGACCCCAGAAGTGCCCACTGGCAAGGCGGGCTTGAGGCAATGCTGAATGTATTTTCACCGTATATGGAACCTGGCAAACTGATTCCTGTTCAGTCTC
>JASJGS010000118.1:0-6083 GCA_033791445.1 Bacteroidales bacterium
GTGACATTCCCTTTTTCCGATTTAATTACCTGCTTACTTACAACTCCGCCAGAAGAATATTCAACCATATTTTGAAAGATGAATATTTCTGATTTTTTAAATTCATTTTTTTCCATATCTGTACTTTTTTGATAATTTTCAATTATTCCCGTTCCATTTCTCCCATAAACTGACCATAATACATTTCAAAGGCGCCTGATGCCCGAGCATTTAATTCATCCTGCTTATATGTCTCAGTTAATGTTGCAAGTATTGAAAGCAGTTGAAGACTTATTCTTTTTTCAAGAGAAATGGCTTGTCCAAGAACCAGGCTAAAAGAATAATAATAATTTAACTCTTTATCTACCTGTCCAAAAATTTCCTCAAACAATTGATTTGCTTTCTCGAAATCCCCAGCCTTATAATATCCTTCCAATAAACGTCCTGAATAAATATCATGACGCATTTTTTCCTGTGGCAATAAATATAAACACCTATCAAGAACTGCAATGGCTGAATCTTTTTTACCCTGCTCAGCCAGTTCTATGGCCAGACGAGCAAAATTATTCCTCACCCGAATAACACTCAATGTACGCCGTGTATAGTAATCGAGATAAACATCCGGCTCATTCATTCTGCCCCACTTAAAGTCTTCCATGTAATTTCTATACATAGCTTCGGTATTCATGCGACCATAATCAAGGTACTGGCTGTTTGATACTGTCTTTATTGGAACAATACGATGTGCAAAGCCCTCTTGCTGAAAATAAGGTTCCAGGCCAAGAGCATCTTCATGACCTCCTGCCACATAGTATACCGGCCTCTCCCAGTTGTTCTGAGCAAAAAGATCAAGCATCATCAATTGACTTTTCATAATGAATCTCCCTGAAAGATTAATATCCACATATGAAACGGGTTGTTCCGTAGGTTTGAAATTAATCGGGGTCATTTCCTGAAAAATGGTAGTATCAAATTTGAGTTTAATTTTCGTTGTAGGAATGTAATCGATATAATCTCCCCTCTGTACCTGTACCTGCGTTCTGGGATTGTCATCCCGAACAAAATCCATAACCAGCTTAATATCCTGTGGCTCCTTAAATTTATCAATCACATAAATCATATTATTGGTACCATCAACGTATTTCTCACGAGGCATGGAAAGTGGTAGGCCCTTGGAGTCATATGCTTTTCTTTGCATCTGGTCAATATACCAGTCAGTGTTAAACAGCATCATATTCACCACCCGAACATCAGTTCTGATCCCTTCCACTTCCTGGGCATACCAGAGCGGGAATGTATCATTGTCACCATTGGTAGCCAGAATTGAATTGGGTTCACATGAATTGAGATAATTAAAGGCTATGTCACGAGCTGTATATCGACCTGAACGATCATGGTCATCCCAGTTCTCCATCCCCATAATACCGGGAACCAGCGCCAAAGAAAGAACTCCTGCAAGTATGGCTCCATACTTCTCAGGCATAATCCTTTTTAGTAATTCGATTAAAGCCAAAACTCCCAGACCAATCCAAATGGCAAAAGCATAAAATGAGCCAGCATAGGCATAATCCCGTTCACGAGGTTGATTTGGATACTGGTTCAGATAAACTACTATTGCCAATCCGGTTAGAATAAACAATAGTGCTACTACTGAAAAATCTCTCGGATTCTTCTTGAGCTGGAACCATAAACCAATGAGTCCTAGTAAGAAGGGCAACATATAGTATTTGTTTCTACCCCAGTTGTCTTTCAAATAATCCGGCATGTCCTTTTCCGGGCCCAGTCGATATTCATCCCAGAATTTTATTCCTGAAAGCCAGTTGCCCTTTAATGGCCCTCCCGATCCCTGGATATCGTTTTGCCTGCCTGCAAAGTTCCACAAAAAATACCTGCCATACATATATCCCACCTGGTAGGAGAAAAAGAACCTAAGATTTTCACCAAAAGTTGGCACACGAAGTGTTTTGCGCTCTTCACCCGAGCCCACTGTCACAGGTTTTCCCCGAACGCTTCCCCATGCCTGATATACCCCCTTATGATCTTCCTGCGGACTCCACATCCTGGGGAAAAAAGTAACAAAACGCTCGTCGTATACACTTTCTATTTTTCTTTTCGATACAACATAGCGTCCATCCTTCGGGATATAATATGCTTTTCCCTCATTATTCTCAAGTAGGGGAGCATTGTAATATTGTCCTTTAACAAGAGGCCTGTCACCATATTGTTCCCTGTTAATATAGGATAACAAAGCAAAAACATTATCCGGACTATTCTCATCAATGGGAGGGTTTGCCTTTGATCGTATAACATCAAGACTAATAGAAGAATAGCCTAACATAATCATGGTTACGCTTACCAATAAAGTGTTTAAAATTACCCGGTCTTTTTGTGCCAAATAATACATCAACCAAACAATTGCGCCTATGAAAATAATTCCCAGTATGGCTGAATCAGACATGAAAGGTGCACCGGATAATACCAGTGCAAGACTGCTGAGAACAGTGGTTATAATAATCTCCTTTTTGTACTGTGAATAATAGATGGCTCCAAACAGGGCAGCTGTTAACAGAACCAGGTGAAAAATAAAACCGGTGTTGTATCCCATCCCCAGGGTATTCACAAAGAATAACTCCATCTGGGCAGAGACCTTGAACAGACCTAGAATAATACCATACATTACCACACCTATAAGGGTCACAGAAATCAACCCGGCCATTATCAATCCCTTGGTATTAATGGTATCATATTTTTTAAAGTAATATACAAAAACAATTGCCGGAATCGCCAGGAGGTTTAGCAGGTGAACTCCAATGGAAAGGCCCATGAGATATGCAATTAAAATAATCCATTTATCACTGCCTTTTTCATTGGCAACATTCTCCCATTTCAAAATTGCCCAGAAAACCAGTGCTGTAAACAGAGATGATGTGGCGTATACTTCGCCCTCAACTGCCGAAAACCAAAATGAATCAGAAAACATATAGGCAAAAGCACCCACCAGGCCAGCGGCTACTACAGCCATAATTTGTCCGCTTGTGTAACTTTCTTTTTTTACAATCAATTTCCTTCCAAGGTGTGTGATAGTCCAGAACAGGAACATAATTGTAAAAGCACTTGACAAGGCTGAAAAGGCATTTACCATTTTAGCCACCTGCGTTACGTCATTTCCAGCGAAAAGGGTAAACACCCTGGCTATCATTTGGAACAAGGGGGCTCCGGGAGGGTGTCCAACCTGCAATTTAAAAGCGGTCGCAATGTACTCACCACAATCCCATAAGCTGGCCGTTGGCTCTATGGTTGAAAGATATACTATAGCAGCAACCAGAAAACTAAGCCAGCCAAAAAGTAAGTTCCAGAATTTAAAATTCTTCATAATATCTTATTTTCAGTTCTTTATATGGTTCTTTTCAGAACTTTTAACTGTATTTACCTAATTTTTAAAATATGCAGCGAATTTAGTATTTTTCTGCTTGATTGCCCTTTTTTTAAATAATTTTAAGACTTTTAAATCCAATTACTGAAATATATATTTGCCTGAAAGTTAAAATCATGTCAAAACAAAAACGGAAAAAGGACAGAATAGATATTGTTTATTCCACTAATCCCGACTTTTCATACTCTTATAATCAAGAAAAGGAACATGAAACTCTGCCTCCTACTCAGCAAAAACTTTACATATCTTTAGATCGAAAGAATCGGAAAGGTAAATCCGTAACATTGGTGTCAGGTTTTGTGGGAAAAGAAGCAGACCTCAAAGATCTGGGTAAAAGACTTAAAGTATTGTGTGGATCGGGTGGTGCAGTAAAAGATAATAGCATTTTACTGCAAGGAGATTTCCGGGAGAAGATTATACCTGTACTTCAAAATGAAGGATACCAGGTAAAAAGGCATGGAGGTTAAGTTAATTAGTATACAATGAATTCTTAAAAGTATGATTTACATGCGTAGGCTATACTTGCTAGTTATTTTACTTTTCATTTGTATTCCTTTTTCGTTTTCACAGTACTATGAGAGCGGACAGGACCCTTCTTCACTAAAATGGAAACAGATAAAAACCCCCAATTTTAAAATTATTTTCCCTGAAAGTTTCTCTTCAGAAGGGCAACGATTAGCGAATATACTTGAGTATGCTTATACACTGGTTCCCTACAGCCTTAATCACAATCCGAAGAAAATCCCTGTTATTGTACACAACTATTCCTCACAAAGCAATGGCTTTGTAGCCTGGGCCCCAAAGAGGATGGAGCTGTTCCCTACACCTTCTGCCACTTCATATCCGCAAGATCCGCTGGAGCAACTCGCATTGCATGAACTAAGGCATGTGGTACAAATGGATAAATTAAACCAGGGATTTACAAAGTTCCTTACATACATTTTGGGGGAACAAGCCGTTGGAGCAGTCTCTGTTGAGCTCCCTCTATGGTTCCTGGAGGGTGATGCGGTAGCCACTGAAACCAGTCTCTCTCATACCGGAAGAGGGCGGCTTCCCTCTTTTGAAATGGGTTTACGGGCATTGTCTCTTGAGCAAGGAAAAGTGTTTAAATACGATAAGGCCTCTTTTGGATCATATAAGGATTATTCTCCTGACTACTACCAGTTTGGTTATCAGCTTGTTTCGCATAGCAGAAGTTTATTTGGATCAGAGGTTTGGGATAACGCGCTTGACTATACCGGGAAGAAATCAATCACCATCAACCCGGTAAATTTTAGTTTTAGAAAACAGGAGAAGCTCACAAAGAAAAAACTTTATGACCTCACATTTCGGGATTTGCAGGCTAAATGGATGGAGCAAGATCAAAAAACCCGAAAATCCCAATTTGATACTATAAGCCCGAAAGTATTAAAACATTATACCAGTTACCGTTTTCCACAATACCTGAATGACAGCACATTGCTGGTACAAAAATCAGGGATGGACCAGATCAGGAAGCTTGTACGTATTAATCCCTCGGGAGATGAGGAAGTAATCTTTACACCTGGATTTTATTACCCCGTTCGATTTTCAGCCACAAAGAATGTGGTAGTTTGGGCCGAGACCTATAACGATAGCCGCTGGGAGAATAGAAGTTACTCCATTATTAAAAAGCTAGATCTTAAAACCCGGAAAGAAACCACCTTAACTAGGAAAAGTCGGTACTTTGCTCCGGATATTTCACCAGATGAATCAAAAATTGCCGCGGTAAATATCAATGTGAAAAATGAAAGCTCTGTGGCGATACTGGATGCGGAAACTGGAGAAATCATAAAGGAGTATAGTATCCCCGGGATTAATTCACTTCACATGCCTGATTGGGTGAATGATAAAACTATTATTGTAATTGTGATTGATGAGGGAGGGAAAAGTATCCGACGATTGCATCTTGAAAATGGGGAATGGGACACTCTCTTACCTGCTGGTCATGATGATATTCAAAATGCCATCTCCTACAATGAGTTTATTCTCTATCACGCAACCTATTCTGGAATTGACAACATTTATGCTCTAAATATCGAAACTGGTGAAAAGTTCCAGGTTACCTCTTCCCGTTTCGGAGCATCAGATGTATGTATTGCCCCTTCCAAAGATAAAATAGCTATTGCCGATTACTCTTCAAATGGATATAAATTAATGGAGTTTCAATTGAATCAGAAGGAATGGATTCCATTGAATAATGTTCAGGATTATTCTGTAAAAGCATATGAAAAGCTAGCAGAACAGGAGAAAGGTATATTGGAAACCCGGGATATTCCAAAAACGAATTATGAAGAATTGAGATTTAGAAAATGGAAAAACCTTTTTGGATTTCATAGCTGGATGCCATTTTACTTCGATTACAATAATTTTACCCTAGATGAAAATCCTGTCTCTCTGGGAGTTACACTTTTATCACAAAATAAACTAAGCACCGCTGTTACCTCCCTCGGATATTATTATAAAAACCAGGAACACCATTTTGTAACCCGCTTTACCTATAAAGGCTGGTATCCGGTAATAGATCTTTTTTGGGACTATTTTGTAGAACCACAAGTGGTTGCTGACACATCACAAACATCCGATCCATTCACATATTCGTGGAAAATATCAGATTTTAATGTAAATGTATATATCCCCCTGAACCTGACAC
>JASJGS010000119.1:0-2826 GCA_033791445.1 Bacteroidales bacterium
TGATTGAGTCCTAAATTGTTCTTCCACAATTCCATCCCAATGATTGATATTTGCCGGATGCCCCCCCTTTACAACATTCCGATTGTAATTCCATAAGGGATGAATCTTTAAGGAAAGTGGAGTATGACTGTTATGCCAGCGATGGATAAAGGTATCGTAATCAATCCCGTGCTTTTGCCTGAACAGGGTTAAAAGACAAACTCCTGGTGTGGCCTGTAAATCGGGCCAGTTTTTTTCATAGTAAACAGGCAATGCCTCATTCACATAGAAGGTTCCGGAAAATCCCTTTTCCAGAATAAGCTCTTCGTTAAAATCCTTTCCCAAATGATTGAGAGAAAGGGCGGCTATCTTATCTTTCTTAAAAGGTATTATCGAGAATCTTGGTGGTGGCTTAATTGTGAGACTCAGTTTAATTTCTTCTGTCTCCTTATTTTTGGTCAGGGATTTGGATAAAGAGATTATCCGTTCTATAAAGTCTATATAAGATTCCTTTTCCAATCCTTTTATTAAGTAAATCTCTTTTCTCATCGACCCGGTGAATTAAAATTATATTTTTGCAAATCTATTCATTTTAGCTTTTTAAACAATTTATGAATACTTCAAATTCTTTCCACTCTCACCTTACAATAGTGCTTTCCGGAGGTTCCGGTTTTTTGGGAAAGGCAATTGTTACAGAGTTACTGGACCCTGATTGTCCAATTCAAGCCAATGAAATTAGAGTTTTTGATAGTAATGATTATACCGGTCCCCTCGACAAGAGAGTACATGTAATTCAGGGTGATATACGCAACTATGATCAGGTAAATTCAGTATGCATGGGAGCAAACATAGTTATTCATTCTGCTGCAATTATTGACTGGGGTACCAGGCCGAAATCGGAAGTAATCTCAGTAAACTATGGTGGAACACAAAATGTACTTAAAGCTTGCATTGAAAAGAACATCTCCAGGCTGCTCTACACCAGCTCACTGGATGCCGTTTATACCGGGAATTCACTTGTGAATATTGATGAAAGCCTGGGCTATCCTGAGAAACATCAAACCAGCTATTGTGAAAGTAAATACCTTTCAGAGAAACTTATTCTTTCCGCCAACAATGACAGCCTGAAAACCTGTGTTATCAGGCCTTCAGATATTTATGGAGAAGGAGATCCTTATCATATTGATTCCCTTATTGATATGGCCAAAACAGGTTTCTATGTTAGGCTGGGGAATGGAAAATCAAAATGTCAGCATTCATACGTAGGAAATATGGCCTATGCGCATGTTCTGGCAGCTTCCACTTTACTACAAAATAAGGATTCCGTTTATGGTGAAGTATATTTTATTACGGACGGTCCTGGTACAAATTTCTTCCGGTTTTTTGATAAGATAGTTCAGGGTACAGGATACAAACTATTTCCAAAAAACCTCTGGTTACCAAAGTGGCTTGCTTATTTTATTGCCAGCATTTCTGAGTTAATAGCGCTTCTGCTTAGTCCGATTAAGAAATACAATCCCAAGTTCAGTCGTTTTGCAGTAAGTTACACCTGCAATGACTTTACTTTTAATTCCAATCTCGCAAAAACCGATTTTGGTTTTGTTCCCAAATATTCTGATGAAGAGGCCCTTGAGAGAACAATCCATTTTTACAAAAAATAATCTATTTGGAAATTACATCATTGTAAAAAGTTGCAAAAGTGTGATTAGAGAAGCCAAGACAATCACAATGATACCAACGATTTTAAAAGGTTTGGTGGCATATCTCAAACCAATTGCACTGAATACAATGCATGCTGCACAGGATAATAATACCATATAACTGCTTACACTTACTGTGCGGATAAAAGATGGAAAATATCCCAGGAAAATTTCTACTTTCTCTTCTTGTGGCAATGTAGGATTGGCTCCTACGGTTTTAATCCAGGCAACCCAAACCCATAGAGCGGGAATTAGGATCAATATCCCAACAATGGAAAAAACATTTTTTTTCTTGACTTGGTCAACAGATTTTTGTGAGTTCATAGATTTTAAAATATTTTTAACGATCCTTCTAAATTTTCTACTCTATTACTATTCGTTTTACTGCAACAAAATTATCCATTACAATTCTGGCAAAATATATCCCTGAACTTAAATGAGAAAGATTCATCATGATCTGATTATCATAAAAAACATTTGATTCTATAAATTTGCCATAAGAATCAAATACATGGATAGTATATTTTCCTGAGTTCACTTCTTCAGGTATCTCAATCCTTAAATCGCCTTCCTGTAAAGGTATGGGATATACCCGGATAGAGTTTCTTAATCTATCTTGATCTCTGACGGATAAGGTACTCTCCAACAAACCAATAGCTACCAATGAGAAGTCCTGAGAATTATTTACAAGGTTTCCTTTGTGAGATACTGTGATGGTATAAGTACCGGGAGTCAAATTAGCTATATCAATTCTCTCTACATTATCTCTAAAATTATCTCCTTTTATTGCTGGATCATTAAAGTTGTTGGATAAGGAATTGGGAACCATCATCCAGGGTTCATAAGTGAGTGTATTTCCTGAGATACGAATGTCAAGGTCGTTAATCAACCTGGGGGATAGATCGTCATGGTCTGAGCCTGACTTTCCAGGGGGATCTGTCCAGGCAACGCTTATGGATACTGGTGACAAGCCATCTACTTCTATATCTGTAATATATGATTCCCCATCAGATATCGACAACTCACTTATTATGGAGGCTGTGCTATTGTTTGAAATCGCATAAGCAGCATTTCTAGCATTTAGCAGCCCCCAGCCACTTTGAAAGTCTGGACCATCATTGTCACCTAGTTCATCGGTGGTGCATAT
>JASJGS010000120.1:0-4652 GCA_033791445.1 Bacteroidales bacterium
AGACTTTGAATATCCTGTAATGGTAAAAGGGAAATTTTATGATGCATGGATTGCTTATAATGAGGAGCAGGTAAAAATGTATTTTAATAAAATAAGTGCTAAATGGGGATTACCGGTGATTATCCAGGAATTTGTTAAAGGTACGGAAGTAAATGTAATCGCTCTTGGGGATGGAAAAGGAAATACAGTTGGTGCGGTACCCATGCGTAAGCAATATATTACAGATAAAGGAAAAGCATGGGGGGGAATAACCCTTGACGCTCCTGATATGCTAGATTTAACCCGGCGAATCATAAAATCAACCAATTGGAAAGGAGGCATGGAGCTGGAGCTTATTCGTGACTCAAAGGGAGAATTATATGTTATAGAGATAAATCCCCGGATTCCAGCCTGGGTTTATCTGGCGGTAGGTGCCGGTCAAAATTTACCTGAAGCCCTGGTTAAACTAGCCCTCGGAAAAGAAGTTAAACCATTTACGACTTACGATGTTGGGAAAATGTTTGTACGATACTCTTCTGATATGATTGTTGATCTTAAAAAATTTGAAAAAATATCAACACAGGGAGAAATTTGAAAAAATTAATAACATGGAAAAATTAGTATTTGAACGCCCGTTTATAAAAAGATTAAGTTCTGGAATGCCCAGCAAATTTGGGATGAAAACCAGAATTGAACCTATTATTGAAATTGATGACAACATGGTAAAAAGCCTTATTGAAGAATATGGCTCTCCCCTGTTCGTTATTTCTGAAAAAACAATCAGGAAATCATTTCAGGCTGCAAAAAGATCTTTTTCTACCAGATACCCAAAAGTTCAATTTGCATGGTCATATAAAACGAATTACCTGGACGCTGTTTGTCGGGTTTTCCACCAGGAAGGTGCCTGGGCTGAGGTAGTTTCGGGTTTTGAATACGACAAAGCCTTAAGGAATAATATTTCAGGTGATCACATTATATTTAATGGCCCTGATAAGTCAGATGCTGACCTTGAGCTGGCAATACAAAATGATTCCTTGATACATATTGACCATTTTGATGAGTTATACAGCCTTATTGATCTGGCCGAAAGACTGAAAAAAACGCCAAAGGTGGCTATACGTGTGAATATGGATACAGGTATATATCCAATGTGGGATCGGTTTGGATTTAACTATGACAATGGAGAAGCATGGGAAGCCCTGAATCGCATCATGTTAAGCAAGAAGCTTGACCTGGTTGGCTTACACACTCACATTGGTACTTTTATTCTTTCTGCAGATGCCTATAAAAAAGCTGCCGCCAAACTCGCAGACCTGGCAGTAGGTTTGGAACGTAAATATGGCCATATCGTTAAATATATTGATATGGGTGGAGGCTTTGCATCAAAAAGCACGTTAAAAGGGGCCTATCTCCCGGGTACAGACACAGCTCCAAGTAATGATGAATATGCCGACGCAATTACTTCCTCTCTGATAAATTCAGCGATCAAACCGGAAAATCTTCCATTGTTGGTATTGGAAACCGGAAGGGCTCTTATAGATGATGCCGGTTATTTACTGGGTACTGTATTGGCCAATAAACGACTTGCTGATGGTCGAAGATCAACAATTGTAGATGTAGGTGTAAATATTTTATTTACCTCTTTCTGGTATGAGCACAATATAATCCCGGCTCAACCATTTTCTGATCACACCGAGGAAACAGCCATATATGGCCCATTGTGCATGAATATTGATGTTTTGCGTGAAGCCATTGATTTTCCCCCATTGAAAAAAGGCGATCACATAGTAATAAACAGGGTTGGAGCATACAATATGACCCAATGGATGCAATTTATTACAATGAGACCCAACGTAGTTATGATTGATAAAGATGGTAATCCTCACATCATAAGGAACAAAGAAACCATAGAAACTATAATATCACAGGAAGAGATACCCTCACATCTTAAATAAACCATATTTTAATTAACATGGTGATGAAACCAAGCAGAGATCAAACAAGGCAATACCTATCAGGAATTGCAAATAGTTATTCTCAGGTCTTTTTTTCAGATAGCAGGTTTTTTGCTATTATACTGATGCTGGTAACATTTATTGATTTTTTTGCCGGAATTTCAGGATTATTTTCAGTCTTGGTTACCAGTACAGCAGCCTACTGGCTTGGTTTTGATAAAGAAAGAATTAATAAGGGTATTTATGGTTTCAATAGCCTGTTGGTAGGCTTGGGTCTGGGCATTTATTTTTCACCAGGAATACTGTTATTTTTTATTCTATTCATAGCTGCGCTTTTTACTCTTTTCATTTCTGTTTCTCTCGAAGGAGTAATTGGGAAATATGCACTACCATATTTAAGTATCTCATTTATTCTTTCAATATGGATAGTAACACTGGCAACAAGAGAGTTTACTGCCCTGGGAATCAGTGAAAGAGGCATCTATTCTTTAAATGACTTATTCATCATAGGAGGAAATCCACTGGTGAAAATTTATGAATGGGGAAATAATATTAATCTGCCTCATTCATTGAAAACATATTTTATTTCACTGGGTGCCATCTTTTTTCAGTTCAATGTTATTTCTGGTGTCCTTATCTCTATTGGATTATTGTATTATTCAAGAATTGCTTTTTCATTAAGCTTAATCGGCTTTTATACAGCTTTTATATTTTATCAGATTATCGGGGCCGATATCACTGAAATCAGCTACAGTTTTATAGGGTTTAACTTTATACTCACAGCTATAGCCCTTGGTGGATTTTTTATTATTCCTTCACGTTTATCATATTTATGGACCGTAATAATAATTCCACTTGTGGTTATTCTTGTGGTAAGCTTGAATAGAATATTTGTTGTTTTTTCACTGCCTATTTATTCTCTTCCTTTCAATTTGATTGTCCTTTTATTTCTTTATATCCTGAAGTTCCGGGTTAAAAAGAATGAATTGTTGTCGGAAGTAATTATTCAACAAAATTCTCCTGAAAAAAACCTGTATTCATACCAGAACTATTTAACCCGATTCAAATATAAAGCGCCTATTTCTCTGGGCTTACCCTTTTTTGGCGAGTGGTCTGTAACCCAGGCTCACGACGGAGAACACACTCACCAGGGTGCATGGAAACATGCATGGGATTTTATGATATTAGATGAGGATGGATCAAGCTATGGTAATGATGGAGATTATGCAAAGGATTACTACTGCTATGGAAAGGCCATTGCTGCACCTGCTGATGGAATTGTTGAGGAAATTATCGATGGAATTACCGACAACATTATTGGGGAAGTGAATACAAAACAAAATTGGGGAAATACAATAATAATTCGTCATACTGATTTCTTATTTACAAAATTTTCACACCTGATGCCCGATTCTTTTACTATAAAAAAAGGCGAAAAGGTAACTTCTGGTCAAATTATCGGGAAATGTGGAAATTCAGGTCGTTCTCCATACCCACATTTGCATTTTCAGGTACAATCTACTCCATTTATTGGCTCTGCTACACTTGATTATCCAATAGGTCATTATATGGTCAAGAAGTCAAATGAAACAGAGCTGAAGTTTTATGCTAAACCTGAGTTGGATGAACATGTTTCAAATATCAGCAGGACACCATTGCTACAAAAGGCTTTCAATTTTGTTCCAGGAAAAAGATTTAGATGGCACCTGGAAGGAAATAATTCATTCCAGGAATGGGAGATTAAAACCACTGCTTATAATCAATCCTATTTTGAATGTGAAACTACCGGCTCAAAAGCATTTTTTGAAGAAGATGAGGATCTCGTCATTTTTACTCATTTTGAAGGAAACAGATCTTCTGTTTTATATTTCTTTTATCTGGCTGCGTTTAAGGTTCAAAAAGGATATTATCAAGGCCTTACTCTGGAGGACAAATATCCCATTAACCATGTTTTTTCAAAAAAATCATTGTTTTTACATGATTTCATAGCACCTTTTTACAAGTATTTAAAAGCCTCTTTTTCAATTAATTATTCAACCATTGATAATGAACTTTCTCCCTCAGTCATTATTTTAAAATCAGCTACAAGCAAATACCTGGGCAAGAGATTGATTGGCTCAATTAATTTCGAAATTCAGGTTAATGAAAATGGGAATATGACTCTTTTAGTGTTAGAAGACGATAATGAAATGTTGTTTATATGCGAAAAGTAGTTCTCATATTATACGTTTTTATTTTAATCTCCTACTCCTTGTCTGGTCAGGAAAAACAGCAGGTAGTAAACTATGAGAAAAAGACTTTTGAATTATATAACCAGAAAAACTGGCCGGAATTAATAAAATGGGGGAAGAAGGCAATAGAAAATGGAAGTGATTATTTTTATATGAGAATGCGCCTTGGTATTGCCTTTTACGAAAGACAAAATTACCACAGAGCCCTGATACATTTCAGAAAGGCAGCTGAATTTAACCCAAACAATCCATACCTTCTTGAATATCTCTATTATGCAAACATTTTAATAAACAGAGAAAAAGCCGCCCTGGATGTTACAAAACAATTTTCATCATCCATGAAGGCAAATTGGACGGGCATTAAAGTACCTAAATTCAAACTTGGAAATCTTGCTTTACAATACAGTTTTAGTGATTTTCAGGCAGGGCTGGAGAATATTGACGAAATTCCCTCAGAACAAAATGGATATCAGGTATTTGAAAATAG